>NZ_JBXWRD010000066.1:0-21176 GCF_059612725.1 Ruegeria sp. YKSF070
GTCGATTTCGGTCAGAACGCCGAAACCCTGATCCGCCAGCGCCTTGCGAGCGCGAGAGTCAATGTCGTCGATACCTGCGCCGGAGATCACGCGATTGATCGTGTAGGTCATTGCGAAGTCCTTTTTCCTATTTCCGAAGATATTTGATCAGCGCCGCTATGGCCAAAACCACCAGCACAAGGATCAACAGGCCGAACAGCCAGCCAAACCCCATTCCGAAACCCATTCCGAAGCCCATGTCGTTCCAATTCATCTTCTCGTCCTCCTAGGTTGCACCCCTAAGGGTCGCCTAATAAACAGGCCTCACTACTGCATGCGCAGTATAGCATAGGATCGGTGTCTGGACGGCGGGGCGCCCTTTCCGGCTTCCGCCTATTGTCGAAGAAGTTTGATCGGTGCCTCTATGGCCA
Organism: Ruegeria sp. YKSF070; assembly: GCF_059612725.1. NCBI lineage: Bacteria > Pseudomonadati > Pseudomonadota > Alphaproteobacteria > Rhodobacterales > Roseobacteraceae > Ruegeria > Ruegeria sp. YKSF070. The sequence continues at coordinate 411 of NZ_JBXWRD010000066.1, forward strand.
AGATCACCAGTACGAGGATCAGCAGGGCGCAGAGCCAGCCAAGGCCCATACCGGTTCCCGTGCCGTTCCAATTCGTGTTCCCTTCCTTGCAGGCAGTTGCTGCACGTTGCGCTGCGTCGTCGGCTGTTGCAGCAACATTGGGCAGCAAAGCATCTCAGAACTGATCGGCGTCGAAATCGACGATGGACAGTAAGGGTACATGAACGAGGTCGCGCAGCGCATCGGCTAAGTATTTTCGTCACCTCATTCGCAATATGAGCCAAATCAGAAGCGAGATGCCGAGTATCGCCGAGAGCGCCGATCCGCCGAGAATACCCAACTTTGCCGCATTCAGGACGGAACTGTCGAATGCGAGGCCTGCGATGAACAACGACATCGTGAAACCGATCCCCGTCAGAAAAGAGCCGGCCAGAATGAAGGGCCACGACAAGCCCGGCGCGAGTTGCGCCAGGCCGGATCGTACGGCAAACCAGCTGAACCCGAGGACGCCGATCGGTTTTCCCAACACGAGGCCGACAATGATCGCCAGCGAGACCGGTTGTACGAAATCGGCACCCTGAATCGTGATGCCGGCATTTGCCAGTGCGAAGATCGGCATGATTGCAAAGCCGACCCAGGGGTGCAGCATCATCTCGAGCCGTTCGACTGGTGAGAGCGACTCAGTGACCGCTCTGCCGGCTTGACGCAGGTCGCGGTGGCTTGCGGCATCTCCTTGTCGACGTTCGCCGGTCGGAACGGCGAGTACGCGCCCAAGGATCTCACGCAGGCGGGCATCGCTCACCCATATGCGCGTTGGCGTCATCAGGCCCAGAATGACGCCTGCAATAGTCGCGTGGACGCCGGAAGCGTCGAAGCATAACCAGACTGCCGCCCCCAGAAGGAAATATACCGGTACGCTTCTGATCCCGAGGCGCGACGCGCCTGCGACGATACCAATCCCCAGAAAGCCCAATCCGAGAGCCGACCAGTTCAACGCCTCACCGTAACCGAAGGCGACCACGAGGATAGCACCGACGTCGTCAAAGATGGCCAGAGACAGCAGGAACAATCGCAAGGTGGGCGGGATCCGGCTTCCGAAGAGCGCCAGGCACCCGATCACGAAGGCCGTATCGGTTGCCATCACGGTTCCCCAGCCATGTATGCCGGGCTGGCCGGACATCAGCGCAAGATACAGAGAGACCGGCACGACCATGCCACCCAAGGCGCCTGCGAACGGCAGGGCGGCCTGTCGAGGGTTCCGCAATTCGCCCAGCACCAACTCGCGCTTGAGTTCCAGAGAAAGCACGAAGAAGAAAAGGGTCATCAGACCGTCGTTGATCCAGTGCCGCAGAGAGCGGGTGAAATCCAACGAGCCGAATGTGAGGCCGATGGGGGTCTCCCAGAAACGAAGAAAGCCTTCTTGCCACGGTGAGTTGGCCAGCCCCAAAGCCAGCAGAACAGCCAGGAGCAGGAGTCCACCAGCTGCCGCTTCGATCTTCAGGAAGCGTGCGAATGGTTTCGTTATACTGTCGGCGGCCTCGTGGGGCAGGCCTTGATGAGTATCGATCACGGGAGAAGCATACCTTTTGGGGTCGACAGAGTCTTTGTCATCGCAAAGCGGATGCGTTGACCGCGAGAAGCAGTTGCCGGCGCCTCAGCCGCGTCGCGTACGGCTCAGGCGGCAAGCGTCCGGGCCTCCGCGAATGAAAGAAATCTCCAGTGCTTCTCGTCTCAGAGGTGCAGCCTTGCGCAGCGGAAGCTCTGCCAAAGTGTTATGCGCGTCGTGTCCCGCCGCCATCAGGCTCCGTATTCAGTGATAGCCAATCATTTGGCCCTCTACCTATTTCTTCTTGTGCTCGCCTAGATTGGTCAAGGTTTTGCCCTTCGTGAAGTCGGCTGTTGCAACGACCTTTTCCTTCACCTTCTTAGGCTTCTTCGCTTCACGGTTGCCACGTCGTTTGTCACCTTTGGTCATTTGAGTTTCTCCTAGTTCTGGATTTGCTTAACGAATTGATCCGTGTTCAAGTCCTTCAAGAATTTGGTTTCGCGTCCTGAGGCTCGTGACCAAGGGACGCAGATCTTCACATCATTCCGCCCATTCCACCCATATCGGACATTTCGTTACCGGCGCCGCCCTCCTTGGGTTTTTGCGCGACCATCGCCTCGGTCGTGATCAATAGCCCGGCAATGGACGCGGCGTTTTCGAGTGCGATCCGAACGACTTTCGTCGGGTCGATAACGCCGGCCTTCAGCATGTCGACGTACTCCTCGGCTTGCGCGTCGAAACCGAAGCTCCGGCTGTCGTTCTCGATGACCTTGCCAACAACGACCGATCCGTCGACCCCGGCATTTTCGGCAATCTGGCGCAGCGGTGCCTGGATCGCGCGCCGGACGATCTTGATGCCGGCATCCTGATCGCCGTTCTCGCCCTTCAGCGATGCCAGAACCTTGCCGGCATGAACCAGGGCCACGCCGCCGCCGGGCACGACACCTTCCTGAACTGCGGCACGGGTGGCATTGAGCGCATCGTCGATGCGGTCCTTGCGCTCCTTCACCTCGATCTCGGTTGCCCCGCCGACCCGGATAACGGCGATGCCGCCGGCAAGCTTGGCCAGCCGTTCCTGCAGCTTCTCCTTGTCGTAGTCCGAGGTGGTGTTCTCGATCTGCGCCCGGATCTGCGTCACGCGCGCCGCGATCGCGCCTTTGTCGCCGGCACCGTCAATGATGGTCGTGTCATCCTTGGTGATCGTGACTTTTCTGGCGGACCCGAGCATGTCCATGGTGACATTCTCCAGCTTGGTGCCCATTTCCACGGAAATCACCTGACCGCCCGTCAGCACGGCGATGTCTTCCATCATCGCCTTGCGGCGATCCCCGAAGCCTGGTGCTTTGACGGCCGCCACCTTCAATCCGCCGCGCAGCTTGTTGACGACCAGCGTCGCCAGCGCCTCGCCCTCGATATCCTCGGCCACGATCAGCAGTTGCTTCTCGGCCTGAATCACAGCCTCCAGCAACGGCACCATGGATATGAGAGAGGTCAGCTTCTTCTCGTGAAGCAGGACGACGCAGTCATCCAGCTCGACGACCATTTTCTGAGCATTCGTGACGAAATAAGGGCTCAGATAGCCGCGGTCGAACTGCATGCCCTCGACCACTTCGGTTTCAGTCTCCAACCCCTTGTTTTCCTCGACGGTGATCACGCCTTCCTTGCCGACCTTGGCCATCGCGTCGGCAATCTGCCGACCGATCTCGGCTTCACCATTGGCCGAGATGGCCCCGACCTTGGCGATCTCTTCGCTGTCGCCGACCGGTCTGGACATGGTCTTGATCTCGGCCACGACCGCAGCGACGGCTTTGTCGATCCCGCGCTTGAGATCCATCGGGTTCATGCCGGCCGCAACCGACTTCATGCCTTCCCGGACAATCGCATGGGCGAGTACGGTTGCCGTGGTGGTTCCGTCGCCAGCCTCGTCGTTCGTGCGCTGCGCGACCTCTTTGACCATCTGGGCGCCCATATTCTCGAAATGGTCCGACAGCTCGATCCCCTTGGCGACGGTCACACCGTCCTTGGTGATGCGCGGCGCACCCCAGGATTTATCGAGAATGACGTTTCGGCCCTTGGGGCCGAGGGTGATCTTTACGGCGTTGGCCAACGTGTCGATGCCTTTAAGCATGCGATCGCGGGCGTCGGTACTGAATCGAACTTCCTTTGCGGGCATGATGTGAATTCCTGAGACTGAGGTTGATGTGAAAGGTTTCGGACTCAGGCGATCACGCCGAGAATGTCGCTCTCCTTCATGATCAGAAGGTCTTCGCCATCGAGTTTGATCTCTAAGCCGGACCATTTTCCGAACAGGATCCGGTCGCCGGCTTTGACGTCCATCGGGATACGCTCGTCGTCCTCGCGCCTTCCCCCCGCACCAACGGAGACAACTTCGCCTTCTTGAGGCTTCTCCTTGGCAGTATCGGGAATGATGAGGCCGCCCTTGGTCGTCTCGTCGCCTTCAATGCGGCGAACGAGCACCCGGTCGTGGAGGGGAGTGAATGACATCGACGTGCTCCTTGTCGCGGATTGTCGGGCGTAAGTACCTTGTTCGAATGCCCGGCTTGGATGCGCGCAAGGCGGCGACAACCTGGTGGGGCTATTCTTCGAGATTGCGGATCAAGACCGCCGCGGTATTGCATCACGAGCGTCGAACCGAGTTTCCGCCAGCGATGATCGCGTTGATCAATTCGGCGACGGCCCGGTGGCTTTCTATTTCGAGTTCGGTGCCAACGGCATTCTCATGGGTCGCCGCGGCGTCGCGAAGAACCCCCACAATCTCGTGCTCCGACAGCAATCCGAGATCGTTCATGGCAAGCAGGAGCGCTTCGCAGATTGACAGGGCGGCCCGACCTGCATGTTCGCTCGCGGTGGACATCCGGGTTTCCTTCCTTGATATCGTGAACCCTCGGGAATGTGAGGTTCAAATACATCCGTACTTCTCGCAGGAAGTGCTCTATGCTGGACTGATCCAGAGCAGTGTCCGAGTCGATTTCCGCTCTTGGGTCGCGACACGCCAGGAGCCTCCATGGCATCAGCAGAACACAGCCCTTTGACCCGCAAGCTCTCGGCCTTCGTCGCTCTGTCGGAGGTCGAACTGGCCGTGCTTGAGCGACTGCACCAGCGTCGCCGCTCCTTCGTCGCGGGACGTGATATGGTGCATCAGGGCCAATCGGCCCAGGCCGCATACATTCTGTCGTCGGGTTGGGTCTGCTCCTACAAGCTGCAGGCCGACGGGACCCGGCAGATCGTCGATTTCCAGGTGCCGGGGGATTTTCTGGGACTGCGCAGCGTCCTGTTGCGCACGTCGGATCACAGCTTCGAACCTATCGTGGACATCGAGGCCGCCGAAGTGCTGGCGAGCGATCTTCTCGGTACCTTCGCACGGACGCCGCGTCTTGCGACGGCCATCCTCTGGGCGGCGTCGCGTGACGAGGCGATGGTCGTGGAGCATCTCGTCGGGATCGGTCGACGTGATGCGGACGCCCGCATGGCGCATTTCTTGCTGGAACTGAAATCGAGGCTTGCGCTGGTCGGCATAGGCAGCAAGGAAGGGTTCGATTGCCCGCTCACGCAGTATCACCTCGCCGATACGCTGGGGTTGAGCGCGGTCCATGTGAACCGCGTCCTACGGCAGCTTCGCGAGAGTGGTTTGGTGACCTTTCGGGACGGCCGCGTGACGTTTCACGACTATGGCGGGCTGGTGGAACTTGCCGAGTTCGATCCGGCATATCTGGATCAGACCGCCGGGCCGCTCCTGAAATGAGAGGGCCGCCCTCTCTTGCTCGGCAGGCGGCCCCGGTGATCACATCAGACGCCGGAGGTTAAGCGAGGGCGTGTTTCGCCGCATCGAGTTCCTTGTTGGTCTCGGCGTCGTTTTTCGCCGTGTGGGCCTTCTCGGCTGCCTGGTAGTGCTTCAGCGCCGCGTCTTTCTTCGGGCCGGAGGGCGCCTTGTCCCACGCGGCCTTCACGGACTTCATCTTCTCGGCAGTCTTGTTCTGTTCGGGAGTCATTGGAATTGTCCTTTCCTGGACGCTCCGAGAATAAGAAGCGTGTCGACATGCCGTCCTTTGGAGATCGACACGCCCACACGCTTCTCGGGTACTCGGAAAAATGCACCACCGAATGTTCGGCGGCACGTCTCACCTAAACGGAGTCGGCGCCCCGCCGCACTGACGCAGGTTAGCCCCGACGCCTGCGGCAGGTCGGTTGCCCATGCGCTTCTCAATTCACTGCAGTTTGCTGGTGGGAAATCCGCAGCCATCTGTCGTCATCGTTGAGGTAGGTTGAGGCACAGAGGGCCTTGTAGATCGGCACATCGGGTTTCTCTGCCGAGACGCGATAGGTGAGAATTGCGATATCACGACACCGCGTGACGCGCCGTTCGGCCATGACAACGGTGCGCCAGCCTGTCCTTTCCCGAAGATGGGTCCAGATCTGGTCGCCCTGGAGGATGCCGGGCGGATAGGGGAACACCATGACGGCGTTGGTCGCTGTCGTTGCCCGCGCGTTCTCGGCGCCACTGGTCCAGAAGTGCTCCTCCATGTCCCAGAGTATGCCCTGTTCGTGTGGAGAAAGCGTACCAGACTTGTGCGCAGCATGTGCCGGTCTCCTCTCGGTCGCGGTTGATACGGTCATTCGCCTGACCCCGACCCGCCAACCATGAACGTCTGAAATAGCACAAAGATGATCGCGAGCACCGCCCAGATCGCTCCGCTTGTTCCCGGGCGGCCATCGGCCACCGTCGAGGCAGCGCGCTGCAGGGCACCTGATGTCGGTCCTTCGGGAAGCAGCTGGCTCAGGTCTCGTGCGATCCTGCCGTAATCGCTGGCGAGCGCAGGAACGTCCCGAAATCCGGAAAGCAGCGTCCCCAATCGTGCCCGCGCGCCGTCGCGCCCCAGCATGACCAGTTCAGCGGTTTCTTTCCATGGATCGAGGCCAAGCCGCGCGAGCGTGGAGAGGACCGTCACGATATATCCGTTTCGGTCCTCGCCGACCGATGCATAGAGAAATCGCTCGAACTCGGGTGGGTGCGGGTTGAGTACATTGGGGTCGGCCATTGTATTTCCATTCCTTGGTTGCAGGAACGCAGATCGCCCCTGTTTGCCAAAGGATACGCGCGGGTCGGTCTCCCCGCCCTTACACAGGTCAGTGCGCGCGACTGCACCCCGGGAAGGTCGCAGCAGGTTCGGTGCCAGGGACTAACATGCGTCAGCGCCAGTCGGACGATCCCGATGTACAAGACACTAAAGCGTTCGACTGGTCAGGCCGGGTCTCCAAGGTGCCCTCGACAGTGATGAGCGACGAATCTGCCAACATCGCGGAGATCAGAGATGACCATGCGGTCGACCAAATCGACGGTGACGTTTTCGAACCCTTTCACCTTGCCGGGATACCCGGGCGATTTGCCTGCGGGCGACTACGAAATTCTTGTCGAAGAAGAGCTTCTCCAGGGGCTCAGCTTTGAGGCGTATCGCCGGACGGCGACCTACCTGACGGTGCGCGGAAGGGGCGGTCATGCGGGACGTACAGAATTACGGGCGATTTCCGACAGCGACCTGAAAGCGGCGCTGAGCCGGGATGCAACCACAAGCGAAACGAACAATCACAGCGAGGCGGCGCTTTTCCCGCAGGAGGACTTGAAATGAATACTCCCGAATGGCTCAAACCTGGCATCTATGGTGCCGTGATCGGTGCTGTCTTTGTCGGCGTCGTCGGATTTACATGGGGTGGCTGGGTGACCGGCGGCACTTCGAATGACCGGGCGGTGGCGATGTCCCGTAACGATGTCGTCGCCTCAATGGTACCGGTCTGCCTCGACATGGCGCGGTCAGACCCGGCTCGGGTGGACAAGCTTGCAACGATCCGGGCAGCCTCAACCTACCAGAGGCGCGACGCTCTCATGACAGCCGGCTGGGCGACGATGCCAGGAACCGATGCCCCAGACCGAGACATTGCGCAAGCCTGCCTGAAGGAACTGGAACTCTGAGGTCATGCTGTTCAGAGCCGACGATGTGATGGCGCAAAACGGTTCGCACCGTCAAACGCGCGAGCCAGGCATCGCCCCGAGTGCCAAAACTGAGATAGGAGCTTGCGATGCCATCTGATGACAATGGACCGGAACATCGCGGACCTTGGAAAAACAAGCAGACCCGCGTTCCCCCTGAGGTTGACGCAATTCTCAGGAGGGGCCGGGATCGGCTGCACGGCATCCTGCCGGACGGTCTGCCACCGGTGAAGCGTCTTGCAATCGGGGCCGCCATTGCGCTTGCGGCGTTTGGGGCGTGGTCCTCATATTACACGGTGCCGAGCGACTCTGTTGCGATTGTCCAACGGTTCGGGAAGTACGCGGCCGAGGTCCCTCCGGGGCTGCACTTCAAGATCCCGTTCGGGATCGACGTGACCACGTTGGTCCCGGTCAAGCGCCAGTTGAAACAAGAGTTCGGGTTCACGACTCCGGGTGCCTCCGATCCCTATCAGAGCCCGACGGACGGTCGCCGCGAGACCGAGATGGTGACTGGCGATCTCAACGCCGCGCTCGTGGAGTGGGTGGTGCAGTACCGGATTTCCGAACCCCGGAAGTTCTTGTTTGAAGTGCGCGAGCCGAGCGCGACCCTGCGTTACGTCTCGGAGTCCGTCATGCGTGAAGTCGTGGGAGACCGCACAGTCGACGAGGTGATCACCGTCGGGCGCCAGGAAATCGAAAGCGAAGCCCTGCTGAAGATGCAGGCGCTCGCGACCAAATACGCGATGGGCATCAGCATCGATCAGGTGCAGCTGAAGAATATCAATCCGCCCCAACCCGTTCAGGCCTCGTTCAACGAGGTCAATCAGGCGCAGCAAGAAAAAGAGCGGATCATCAACGAGGCCCGCCGTGAATACAACCGCGTCATACCTTTAGCCGAAGGCGAAAAGGACCAACGGATCCGCGAAGCCGATGGTTATCGCTTGAGGAGGATCAATGAAGCCGAGGGCGATGCGGCACGCTTCACGGCGCTCCTGACGGAATACCGTCTGGCGCCCGAAGTTACCCGGCGCCGGATCTACATCGAAACCCTTCAGGATGTTCTGCCGGGAATTGGTTCCAAGATCATTGTCGACGGGTCCACGGCAAGCATCCTCCCGCTTTTGAACCTTGATCGACAGACAGGAGAGCAACGATGAAGACCCTTTCGCTCATTGCCTCGGGAATCGCGGTTGCCGGGGTCGTCGCTGCGTCATCCGCCGTCTACACGGTCGGCGAGGTCGAACAGGCCATCATCACCCAGTTCGGCAAGCCGGTCGGCGCGCCGATCACCGAGGCTGGTCTCAAGATAAAACTCCCCTTCGTTCAGGAGGTTAACCGGATCGACAGCCGGGTTCTGGAGTGGGACGGCTCGCCATCGGACATGCCCACCAAGGACAAGCTCTATATCTCGGTCGATCTCTTTGCGCGCTGGAAGATCACCGATCCTCTGCAGTACTTTTTGCGCCTGCGCGACGAACGCAGCGCCCAGTCGCGCCTCGATGATATCCTCGGCAGCGAGACGCGGAATGCTGTCGCCAAGCACGAACTTATCGAGATTGTGCGCACGACCAGGGGCCGGACGCCGCTTCGGGACACGCTTCTGACTGATCAGGAGCTTGCGCAGGACATTGGCGCACTGGTTCCTATCACGAAGGGGCGGGCGCTGGTCGAGCAGCAGATCTTCGAGGCGGCGGCGGAGAAGGTGCGCGTCTTCGGGATTGAGCTTCTCGACATTCGTTTCAAGCGCATAAACTACAATGAGAGCGTACGACCCAAGATCTATGACCGCATGATCTCGGAGCGCCGACAGATTGCCGAAAGATTCCTGTCCGAAGGCAACGGTGAAGCGGCCCGTATTCAAGGCAACAGGGTGCGGGATCTGAACAAGATCCAGTCCGAAGCCTATCGCGCCGTCGAGGAAATCCGCGGTGCCGCCGATGCCGCAGCAGCAGCAATCTATGCGGGCGCCTACAATGTTGATGCCGTTTCGGTCGAATTCTACGATTTCACCCGAACAATGCAGGCCTACGGCGACATGATTTCCGACGACACGACGCTTGTCCTGACGACGGACAGCGATCTGTTCCAGTTCCTGCGTGGCATGCAGGGCGAGGCAGACCCGATCCGCGATCCAGGCAGCGTTCCAAGCGACGGTGGCGTGGCGTCAATCGGCAGGGCCCGACCAGCGCAAGACCCCGCGACGCCAATCGTGACACAGACGGAGGTCGAAGCAGGCCGATAGGTTCATGGTGGAGGGTTTCAAGCATGAATAGAGGGTATCAAGCGGGAAGCACGTCAATGACACCGGGACCACCGAGGTCGGTTTCTTTCCGCTTCTGAGCAAGACACACCCACTTAATTTCCGTGCCCCTAACCTGCGTCAGCGCACGATTTGCGCTTGGCTGGTAGGTGGATGGCAAGAGATGGATCGCGATGAGGCGAGGGCCTGCCTGCCCCCACTCGAGGACACGACATCCAACGTCGCACCGCGCAGCGAGGAGGACAATACGCTATGACATCAGTCAAACATCTAACCAGGACAGCCGCAGAGACCACCGATCTCGAACGGCGTGTACTCGCCCATGAAAAGGTGCTTCAAGCCCTGATCGCTTTCATGGCCCGCACCGAGCCGCGATTTATTGATCATCTGAGAGAACGGTTCGTCGAGCCGATGCGCATGGCGCGGCATGAACATGACTACCGCGAAACCGATGATTATGCGGAAGAATTCATTCGCGCCGTGATGCTCCTCGTAGACGTGCGCGCGCCGAAAGCGAAGGAGCCGGACGTGACCGACGAGCAACCCGGCTTGCCGAAAGGCCAGGAACGACTGGGCCCTTTTCAGGAGCGACCTGCTCGTCACGATCGGGTTCAGGTACTCGAAAGAAACGGGATCTGGGAGGTGAAGGTCGATGGCAAATTTCGCGGTGACTACCACCAGAAGGAACATGCCCTTGCGGCTGCGGCTTTAATAAAGTTGTCCCAAAAATGACCAACCGCGCCCGCCTTACAGTTCCGCAAGACTTCCCGATTCAGGCGGCAGAAAACGAGGGCATGCCACCAAGACCCGATTTCGAGGATACGCAACCGCGCTTCACCCGCCCCGGGAGCCAAACTGAAACACACTGCCTGGGTTCTTTGAAGGAAAAAACGGCGACTGGCAAAGCTTGGCCTGCAAGGGAAAAGCCGATCAGACAGGACAAGAAGAAAAACAACAATTCGCTAGCACGACTGATCTCTAGGCTGGCTGTCGTGGCCGGTATCATTGCGTCTGTGGCCTTCCCAGTCTTTGCTCAAGACGGCACTGGACCGATGCCAGACAACGCAGAGGCGCGGAACTATGGTGGGGGCTGGGACTGCGATCTCGGTTTTCGGGTGGACGGTGCCGAATGCTTGGCTCTCGACATCCCCGACAACGCCTATGCTACCGGGCGGACATATGGTTCAGGCTGGGCGTGTCGCCGCGGGTACGAAGAAATTAGTGGTGCGTCCTGCGAGGCGATCCCCATCCCCGAGAATGCCTATTTGCGATCAACGGGATACGACTGGCAGTGCGATCGCGGATATCGGCAGGATCGTGAGACATGCGTGCCAATCGTCCTTCCGGAACATGGATACCTCACGGAAGACACGTCGGGGTCCGGGTGGGTATGCGACCGCGGTTTCACACCGTCGGCGAGCGCCTGCATTCCGATTGCAGTTCCCGAGAACGGCTACCTCACAAATTCGGACTATGGTGCCGAATGGGCCTGCGAAAGGGGCTTTTTCGAGATCGATGGCCGCTGTGATCCCGTGGCACTTCCGGCAAACGCCTTTCTGGATCAAGAGTCCTACGGTCCGGGATGGCGGTGCGAACGGGGTTTCGAGGCGGTGGACAACGCCTGTGTGGCGATCGACCTGCCCGCAAATGCCCATCTCGATCGATCCGGAAACCGCTGGCGTTGCGACCGGAGCTTTCAACTTTCTGACGGGGCGTGCGTTCTTGGACGATAATGCCCCCAGTTCGCGCCCGGCCGAGACGGCTGGCATGCGGTTGCGGATAGGCTGTCGCCTGCGTTACCAGCTGACCCAGCCGACGCCGCTCATTGCAATGCTGAATGTGCACTATTCGCGGTTCGGCGATCTGGAGCGTGCAGACTATCTCGTGACGCAACCGAGCGTGCCGCTGGAAAGCTATCGCGACGGCTTCGGCAATTGGTGCACGCGGATGGTGGCGCCGGCGGGAGACTTCACCCTGTCCACCGACGGGATCTTTCGCGACACCGGATTGCCCGATCCGTCAGCGACCGAGGCCGCGCAGCACGCCGTTCAGGACCTGCCCTTCGAAACCTTGGTCTACCTTCTCGGCAGTCGTTACTGCGACACCGATCTTCTTTCGGAAGAGGCATGGCGGCGCTTCGAGAATACCCCGCCTGGCTGGGCACGCGTTCAGGCGATCTGCGATTTCGTGCACAGGCATGTCCGCTTCGATTACATGCAGGCGAGCGCGACCAGAACCGCGTCCGAAACGCTGGCCGGTCGGCAGGGCGTCTGCCGGGATTTCTCCCATCTCGCCATCGCCTTCTGCCGCTGCATGAACATCCCGGCGCGTTACTGCACCGGCTATTTGAGCGAATTCGGTCAACCGGAGCCTCACGCCCCCGACGATTTCGCAGCCTGGATGGAGGTCTTTCTGGGTGGCCGCTGGTGGGTCTTCGATCCAAGAAACAACAGCCCGCGCATGGGAAGGATCCTGATCGCGCGCGGTCGGGACGCCGCCGATGTGCCTCTGACCCAGACATTCGGGCCGAATACGCTGACGCAATTCAACGTCTGGACAGATGAGTTGACCTGACCTTGGTTTCTTTTGCGACGGGACATCGTAAGTCCGTTCGCCAGTCCCCATATACATAATACCGACGCCAAGCGTTCCGGTCCGACATGGACGGGGAGTTGCCGTCGGTCAATCAAAGGATCGATGACATGTCTTTCAAGGACCTGACTGCCCGGGCTGCGGCTGCAATGAATCCGAAGCCTGAGGAGATAGCTAAGACTCCTGCCAAGGAGAACGAGTCCAAGCCTGCCGGCAAGGACATACCAGCGAAATCCAAGACATCTTGAGACGTCCACGGGCCACGCATCTTATACTCAAATGGGGCGCGGACCACCCACAGCAACAAAAGAAACAAGCGAAAGGACAGCGCCAATGGAAGATCTGACGAGCAAGACTATCGCGGTTTTCTCCCGACCGTTCACCGTTCCAGGCTTTGCTGAAACGCTTCCGGCGGGCGAGTACGAGATTGAAACGGAACTGGCGTCTCCCCCGGATCAAGTGGACCCCGAAGCTTGGAAAGCCTCCGTCTTGGTGAAGCTTCATCCCCGGACATCGCATCCTGGACTGGAGAGAATCCTGACTGTTTCCCTTGCCGACCTCGACCACGCACGCGCGAGGGACAAGCTGACCGGTAATGCCTTGACGGATTTCTTCCTCGAGGAGATGCTTGCCGACCCGATGATCCGTCTCGTTATGCAGGCGGACGGCGTCTCCGAGGCGCATTTGCGACATCTTTACTCCAGGCCCGGCTTGCCGGAGGCGGACAATAGGCAGGCAGGGCAAGTTGGCCCCTCCAAGCCGAAGGGGGTACGAAATGGGACGGATGCAGGTATTTCCGGCCCACTCTCTGGAAGTTCTCGTCCCGGCATAGGAGAATGACGCCGTTGTTGGACAGATGCTTCCCGATCCAACCGAGTGCGTTGTTCGAATGGATCGAAGGGGCTCGGTTTTGACCGATCACCCGATCAATCTCGACGGTCACAGATCCGCTGCCGACCAGCGCGAAACAGAGATGCGTCGGCGCCCTGCGAACAGCCAGCCACCCTCTACGCTCTCGTCGCAACTTGGCCTCGGAAGTCTCGAAGATCAGATGCTGGCAGAGCCTGCGCGGACATGGGTCGAAGTCATGGAGAAATGGCGCTTTCTTCTTGTTCGCTACGCATCGACCCCCGAGGCTGGAGATGAACGCCTTCAGAAACTAATCAAACGGGCCCTTGGCGACATGGAACGACTGAGGAAACGCGAGGAGCGGAAATGACGATCAAGTTCGCGGACGAGGAACTCGAGATTCCGAGGGCAGCGGCCGACGTTGCCGCCGAGCGCTTCTGTTTGAAGTGCAGGTCGCGCTTCTGGAGCGAGGGGTTCGTTGAGCGCATATGTTCGCGTTGCAAGGGGTCTGCCGTTTGGCGCGCGGCTATTTCCGAGGGTAGCGGACATGGGCGCCGACGTTCCGGCGGTCGTTTGTCGTAGGTCTCACCGATGCCATCGATCACCCTCACGCACACAACCTGCTATCGGTATCGCATCGCTGTTTCACTCGGCCCGCATCGGTTGATGTTGCGTCCGCGGGAAACCCGGGATCTCAGTCTGACGTCTTTCGACCTGAAGATCAGTCCCGAGGCCCGCATCGACTGGTCAAACGACGTTGCCGGCAATGCGATCGCGACGGCTCAGTTCGACGAGATGACGGAGTCGCTTTCGATCCGGTCGCGCGCGTGGGTGGACCTGAGCGCGCCTGTCTGGCCGGTTTTCCCGATCGCTGCCGACGCTGCCTCCTACCCATTTGTTTATTCCAGCGACGACCGGACCGACCTCGGCTCGCTGGCGACGCCGCAATACGCGGACGCCGCGGGGCGGTTGTCCGCGTGGGTTGAAAGTTATGTCATGTCACGGCCAACAGACACGCTGTCACTGCTGAAGGACATCAGCAACGGCATCACGGCCAGCATTTCCTATCAGAGCCGCGAAACCGAGGGAACGCAAGGACCGCTGGAGACCCTCGACAGGGGATGGGGATCCTGCCGGGACTTCGCCGTGCTGTTCGCCGAGGCCGCCCGGACACTAGGCTTCGGGGCCAGGCTTGTATCAGGATATCTGTTCAATCCCTCGGGGGACCGGGTCGGAACAGTGGGAAGCGGTTCCACACACGCCTGGGTCGAGGTGTTCGTTCCCGGAGCGGGTTGGATCCCGTTTGATCCCACCAACAGGTCGGTCGGCTCCACCAATCTCGTACCCGTCGCCGTCGCGAGAAGGATGGAGCAGGTTGCTCCAGTAACGGGCAGTTTCCACGGCAGACCCAGCGACGTGTTGTCGATGGAAGTATCCGTGGATCTTGAAGATGCCGGGGCGCGCGCTCCTGGATGACGAGACGAAAGAAGGGATTTTCTTTCGATGCTGGCAACAGCCCTCAGGATTGATGGCCTGAAGGATTGGACTGATTTGCTCTACGTTTCTGCTGGTTAGCAGATTTGGCTTAGCAAACCGTGTGCAGATGTCGATACAGCAAGCGACGTAACATAAACTTCACTATCGGATATTGAAGCTGTAGCGGGGTTTTCCCGGCTCCAAAGCTTGGCAACTGAACCTACCTGGATATTTCCCCTGCCAACACCGCTCTTCCGTGCACCGCCAAAGTTGCTGAAAACCTCTGGCACCCAAACTTGCGGATCACATCGAGTACCCGCGCTTCGTAGGCAGCGTGTCCGATCAAGCGACACAAGTCGGACGCGTGGAACTGGCGGTTCGCAGTTGGTGCGGCTTGCATCTGTCTCAGCAATTCGCGCTCTTTGGGATCCGTTATTGGTCTCGCGGGCGGCTTGACCGCGGGACGAGTTGGAGTTCCCCACGAATTTCGCCATCGGCGCATGAAGCCAAGCAGGAAGCCGGCCGGCACCCTGCCGTTGCCTCGGGACCGGTTGAAGGCGAGGAAGCGATCCCAGATGACCTGGGTGTCGATGTTCCAGCAGGGCAACGTGGCCTTCGCTGCTTTGATGAGCTCTGCCCAACTGGTCTGAAAAACGTTCGAACTCGCGGTGATATCGATCAGCCCTGAGAAGATAGTTTTGTTATTATTATCTCTAGATAGTGATGTGTCGCCTTCACCTGACACGAGATCATGGGTTTCACTCTCCTCGTCGAAAGCGGAAAACCGAAAGATCCAGGGCGCGAACTTGCCATTCGGCTTCGCCCGCTCGAGCTGCAACTCCGAAGCCTCAAGTTCGTTCAGAAGAACCGCAAGATACTGCCGTGAGACACCCATCTTCTCCGCCAGGGCCGAGAGGGTGAAGGCTGCCGTTCCGCGCGACAAACCGTTGTAGCCATCCTTCCAGGCGATGGCGTCGAGGATGAGGGTGGCAAGCTTGTGCGCTGCAACAGAGAGATTTGTCTGCGTAATCCGTCGCAGGATCAAGCCGGTCGTAGGTTCCATGGTCGAGGTCTCCTTGGAGATCCGACGCCATGTCGTGAGACAACAACATTCTTGCCAGCAAAACAACTTTGCTGGTTGCAGGTGTTTTAGCGGTGCGCTAGGAAACTCTTGTTCACGGAGTTTTCTAGCACGGCGTCAGGCTTCACGGTCTGGCGTCGTCTCCTTTTCAGGGGTTTTGCACAGCCTCCCGTGCGGGGTTGAGATGACGCGCGCGGCAAAACCGCGCGCAGATTTTGTCAGTAGCGAACTTCTTCAGAACCATAGTTCCCGGCGTGGTCACGCCAGTCGACGAAGACGGAACGGTAAAAGTAGCTGCCACATCCATTCGGGATGCTCAGGCCGGATGCGGCTGGCACCTGGCCCACGGTGGATCTTGTCCATCGGTAGTCACCCTGCACGCCGTAGGACCCAAATCGCGTCGAGTCGCTGCGATTGCAGTCGCCATCTCGGTTTTCGTGCTGGCGGTACTGGATGTGATACACGCGGATGCTTCGAACGAAGTCAAAGGCGTCGCCTGAGATGTCGATGTCTGCTTGTTCATCCGCCTGGACGCGGACAAGGGGGATTGGAGTCGATTCCTGCGGTTCGGGCGGATCGCGGAACGTGATGTCATAAAGGCGTTCCATGGGTGACATCGGGTTGGGATCGTTGAACGACACACCCATCGGACACCGCCAGATTTGCAAGGGCGGCTCGATCGGCCATGGCGTGATCCGCCGAATGAAGACCGCTCTAGCATGCGCGCAGTGTGCGGAGGCAGGCCAGCCCCCCGCAAGGCAGAGGAGGATTGCACAGTCCACCTGATAGGCCTGAGCCGGAGCGGACGAGGCCATTAGTCCGGATATGCTTATTGCCGTGGCTGTGGCCACGCCGTGGATCACGTGCTTCATGATGCCGACTCCATCTATAATGGTGCAGCGATACGAAACAACATTAATGATAGCAAGGAGATTTGATTGATGGTTGCGCGCAAGTCATGCCTTTGTCGCTCATCATATTCTCGAGCCTAGCAGCGGGCCGCGGAGGATTTGCGGCCAAAGAACCGGCCAAATTGGCGGACGGGATGCCACTTTATGAGTCGGCAACCTCATGATAGTCTGTGGTTTTAGGAGAGATGATTCATGGCCACCAAAGCGGCCAGAAAGCAGGACAAGTGACGACCCCGGACGATGGAGAAACGGTAGGACTTTTCGAGCCTCTCATAGTTTCTGAAGGCGCTCCCGCGCGCGCAAGTCTAAACGATCTCGCGCTCGAGCTGGCAGAAAAGTCTGCCGCGTTCCGGAGCGGGTTGCCTTCTTCCGTCTCGGAGGCGTTGGCAGATCTCGTGCGGGCGATGAACTGCTACTACAGTAACCTCATCGAAGGGCACGACACCCATCCCATCGACATCGAACGCGCGATGCAGGGCGACTACAGCGCCGACCCCAAGAAGCGGAACCTTCAGCTCGAAGCCAAAGCACATGTGGCGGTCCAGAAATGGATCGACGAGGACGGCATGGCGGAACAGCCAACCGCGCCCGCGTCCATTATCGAGCTGCATCGCCGCTTCTGCGAGCTGCTGCCGCCTGAGCTTCTCTTCGTCGAAAACCCGAAGACGGGCGAAAAAATACCTGTTGTGCCCGGCGAGTTGCGGACGCGCTACGTTGAAGTCGGGCGGCACGTTGCCATCAGCCCTGGCGCGGTGCCGCGATTTCTCGAACGTATGCACAAGGCTTACAACCTCCAAGGCAGGATCGAACCAATCCTAGCTGCGGCTTGCGCGCATCACCGGCTTCTCTGGGTGCACCCTTTCCTCGACGGGAACGGGCGTGTTGCCCGCCTCATGTCTTACGCCATGCTGCGCAGAACGCTCGATACACGCGGCCTCTGGTCTGTGGCGCGCGGGCTTGCACGTGAAGAGGCCGCCTACAAGGAGCACCTGGCATCCTGCGACGGTCCTCGCCGTGGAGATCGCGACGGGCGTGGGACGCTCAGCGAAGCCGCGCTTGCTTCCTTCACCGGCTTCTTCCTGCGCACCTGCATTGACCAGGTAGAGTTCATGGAAAGTCTTATGCGGCCTGATCGGCTGCGTGACCGTATCCTGATCTGGGCCGAAGAAGAAATCCGCGCCGGGGCGTTGCCTCCAAAATCCGATACCGTGCTGAAAGCCGTCCTCTATCAGGGACAGATTGAACGTGGAGAGGTCGAGTCCATCCTTGGCACGAGTGATCGCACCGCGCGGCGGGTGACATCTGCGCTACTTGAAGCGGGGGCTTTGTCATCGACCTCGACCCGCGCGCCGCTCAAGCTGGCGTTCCCTGCCAAGTATGCAGGTCGCTGGATGCCCGGGCTGTTTCCCGAAAAAGACACACGAAGTTAGGCACAATGCGGTGATAGTTGACGGTCTCAAAGAAATGGCCGAGCACCTCTATTCGACAGCATTCAGGAACCTGGCGTAGTCATCACTGACCTCCCTCGCCTCAACAAAGGCGCGAGCGCGCTCGGCGTCGAGACAACGGAAGTAGTCCTGTACATCGGCAATGTAGGTCTCGAAATCGCTTCTGATCAGATCGGCGTAGGCACGCATGTCTTCTTGCGACTGAGGCAAGAACGGTCGTTCGGGAGGTACGCAATCTGCTGCCGCGGCTATCGGCATGCTTCCAAGCAGGAACGCGAACAGCAACGGTGCGTTGCGCGCAATAAACAAGCGCAGGGCAAAACTCCTTTGCCGCCTTTAAGATTATCATTCTGTCGGCTATCACCGTTATCGGAGCAAGGCGAACTCCGTCAACACGTTATTATTGTCTTGCTATCATTAATGTTGTTTTGTATCGCTCACGGTGTTGCGACCCCGTGGGCCTGATACTGCACCCAGGCAGAACAAGGACCCAAGGGAAGGCCATGATAGAAGAAGCCCCGAATGTGGTTACAGAAGACGGACTGCGCGGCTTGCTCGCCGAGGGCTACCTCATTGAGGTGGTCTGCAAGGAGAGAGCAGAGAAGCGCCATAACAGCTGGTACGGCTCGTGGGTCATCCGCGCCGTCGCCACTGATGGGCGTGACGATAAGATGCTCGTCACCAGCCGAAGCGTCCTCAAGCTCCGCGACTTCAAAACCATCGTTGGCCTTGTCAGTTTCCTGGCCGACATGGGCTGTTCGACCGCTAGCATCCCACTTGAAGAAGGTGGCCGCGAGCGCCACGCCGCGCCTCCGGTCAAAGGCAGCTGACCGCGCGACTGCGCTCGTCGTTGCTTTGGGTACAGGCGTTTGTTCCGCGCCCCCGGCCCTGGCCGACGGTTTCATCTTTTCGGTTGGCCCAGACGGCCAATTGATTTCCTCTTCTCAAGAGACAAACGGGCGCCTTTTTCTCTTCGCAGAACCTCGCGTACCTGACGCAACGAGCGAGACAGCGATCCCGGCTCGATCCGCCGCCCGCGCCACCCCAGAAATCCTCCATGCGATCGAGACCACGGCTCTGCGGTATGCCGGGCATGGTGCGCTGCGTCGCGCAGGGCTTTCAGTCACTGATTGGGCGCTCCTTTACCGGGCCAATATCGAAGTCGAGAGCGCATACAATCCGGCTGCACGTAGCCCTGTCGGTGCCATAGGCCTTGGCCAGCTTATGCCGGATACCGCCCGCGATCTCGGTGTGGACCCACATGACATTGCGCAGAACCTCGACGGATCAGCCCGCTACTTGCTGATGATGCTCGACCAGTTCGGCGAGGGCTCTCTGGCCCTTGCGGCGTACAACGCTGGCCCTGAGGCGGTCACACGCCACGGCGGCATCCCCCCCTTTCGAGAAACCCAAGGGCATGTGGCCCGTGTGACTGCCGTGTTTGAGCGGCTCAGAGGAGATCTTTCATGACATCGAGACCTTCGATCGTCGCGCTCGGCGCGATGGCCCTTATCGTGCTGGCGGGTCCAGCGCTTGCACAGAGCATCGACCTCTCGCCGGTACAGACCCTGCTTCAAGGCATTGTCGATGCGATCACCGGTCCCTTGGGGATCGTGATTGGCACGCTCGCACTGATCGGGGTGTTCCTCTCCTGGCTCTTTGGCATCCTCGACTTTCGTCAGGCGCTTTGGGTCGTGGTTGCAATCGCGGGCATCGCCGCAGCACCCACCATCGTCGCCGCCATCTGGACCACCTGAGCTCCATCCATGGCTGACCAGTCCCGCGTGTTCATCGGTCTTCTCAGGCCACCCAAGCTGATGGGCTTGCCGATCATGTACGCAATGGTCTGGCTCTTCGGCTCGACGCTTCTGTTCCTCTGGGTACAGAGCTGGGTGGTGGCTGTGTTCGCGGGGCTGGCCTGGCCGGCGCTCTGGAAGGCCGCGGACTGGGATCCGAACTTCCTCGATGTCCTGGTGATCACCCTGCAGGAAACCCCGCCCACGACAAACCGCAAGCTCCACGGAGGCGACAGCTATGCCCCGTGATGAAATTGCCGATGAGGTTGAGAACGCCATCGATCCGCTGACCGCGCTACCCGCATGGGTCAAGGGCGAGAAGCGGCTCTCAATGATGCTGCCTTATGTGAGCCTCGTGAACGACCGAACGATCCGGACACGCGGCAACGAACTGATGCAGTGCATCCGCCTCGAAGGGGTGAACAGCACCACGAGCGAGGACGGGCATCTCGACCGGATCGGAGGGTTGCTGGCTGGCATCGTCGCGCAGGTGGGGACGGAGTTCTCCTTCTACCTGCACAAGGTGTCGAAAGCGGTCGATGTGACCCTGCCGCCCGTTCCGGGCGAAGGGTTTGCGGCTGCCGTCGACGAACGATGGTACGCGCATCTCGGCCGCGCGGGTTTGCGCGACAAGACGCTGACTCTGACCGTGATGAAGCGCCCCGAGGCGAGCAGCCGTCTGCCCTTCGGTCTGGGGGCGTCTCGCTCGCGACATGCGGCCGACACCACCCGCCGCATGCGCAAGCTCGACGAGGTTGTGGGGTTTCTGCTGTCGTCCTTCGATGAGCTGAAGCCCCGCCTGCTGGCTGCAAGCACCGGAGAGC
>NZ_JBXWRD010000067.1:0-20202 GCF_059612725.1 Ruegeria sp. YKSF070
CGATTGGCTGATCTGATAGCCGTCGGTCTTCTGTGCGCCGGGCTGAACCAGGATCTTGCCCTGGAACACGCCGGTGGCGCCATTGCGCAGCACCTTCTTGAACACCTGGCGGCTTTCGCAATTCACCGCGTCATGGGTCACGAACACGGTGTCGTCATGGTGGAAATCGCCATCTCCGACGCAGGCGCCGGCCACATGGGCGACACCCTCATCCCCGCTCAGTTCGACCACCTGCTCGTTGCGGGTCAGCACGCCGTTCACGGTCAGGGTAAACGACTTGTAGACCGAGCCCGCGCCCAGCCGGGTGAACATATGCGTCACCGCGCGGCGTTCATGGTCGCGGCCCTGGGCACGCACGTGATGCAAGGTGCCGCCATCGGCGATGTCGATCTCCATGCATTTGTTGAAGCGCGAGGCGGCGGGACCGTTTTCCAGGATCGTGACCTCGGCGCCGCTTTCCACCCGGATCACGTGATGCAGCAGCGCGTCCGAGCTTTCCGAGGCATGCCGGTATATAAGGCTGATCGGTTTCGACGGTTTGCCGGTCACGTGAATGCCGATGCCATCAGCGGCAAAGGCGGTGTTCAGCGCCGCCAACGGACGCGGTACAGGGGTCTGGCCGCGTTCTTCAAGAACGCCGTACAAGTCCTTGGCCCAATGGATATCCTTGCAACAGATATCCTCGATGCGCTCGATCTGGACACCGTCCATCTCCAGCGCATCCGACGCCTCGGCATCGAAAACCCCGTCGACAAAGACGATCTTGAGCCGATCGATGGCGTCGAACATCATCGGCTCGTCGGTGTGGAAGGTCGCGGCGCGCGGCGCCTCGGGCGCGATCAGCGTATCTGGACGGGTGTATTTCCAGTACTCGTCGCGCCGCCCGGGCACGCCCATTTCACGCAGCCGCGCCAAAGCGGCCTCGCGCGCGGACTGGGTGCAGCCGGCGGTGGGCAGCGTCAGCGTCGACAGCAGTGCCTCGGTCGCGGTCTGTTTCTGTGCAGGCACCCCCATCAGTTCACCTCGGCCAGGATATCGGCATAACCGTTGTTCTCGACCTCCAGCGCCAGCTCGGGACCGCCGGATTTCACGATGCGGCCATCGGCCATGATATGCACGACATCGGGTTTGATATGGTCAAGCAGGCGCTGGTAATGGGTGATCACCAGAAAGCCGCGCCCGGCATCGCGCAGCGCGTTCACGCCCTCGGCCACCAGTTTCATCGCATCCACGTCAAGGCCCGAGTCGGTCTCGTCCAGGATGCACATCTTGGGCTCGAGCATCGCCATTTGCAGGATCTCGTTGCGCTTTTTCTCGCCGCCCGAAAAGCCCACGTTGACCGGGCGTTTCAGCATGTCGGCGTCGATCTTCAGCGCCTTGGCCTTGGCGCGCACTTCTTTCAGGAAGTCTGCGGCGCTCAGTTCGTCTTCGCCGCGCGCCTTGCGTTGCGCGTTCACTGCGGTGCGAAGAAAGGTCATGTTGCCCACGCCGGGGATTTCGACCGGGTATTGAAAGGCCAGGAACAGGCCCGCGGCGGCACGTTCCTCGGGCTCCATTTCCAGCAGATCGGCGCCCGACAGGGTGGCGGCGCCCTCGGTCACCTCGTAACCGTCGCGCCCCGACAGAACATAGCTGAGCGTAGATTTGCCCGACCCGTTCGGCCCCATGATCGCATGCACCTTGCCCGCCTCGACGGTCAGGTCCACACCTTTGAGGATCTGCTTGTCCTCTTCTTCAAGTTTCACGTGCAGGTTTTTGATTTCAAGCATGGTTTCCTCGTCTCAATTCGGTTCCGCCACGGTGGCGGAGGCAGGGGTTTGGGCGCGCATATGCGCCGGGAAAGTGGTCAGCAGATCGGCGCGGGCGCGGGCGATACCCTCGGCCCAGGCCAGTCCGTCGTCGTCTTTGAGGCCGCGCAGATGCGCGGATACCTCGTCCAGCGTCAGCGGCATGTCCAGCGGACGGCCCACCGAGGCGGCATAGTCGTAGTATTTCAGATGCTGCTGCCCGCCCGGCATCAGCCAGGTCGAGGGCACACCGCAGGCATCGGCCACGATCAACCCGTGCAGGCTGGCCGAGATCACATGCCGACAAGATGCAATGCGGCGGCAGACCTCAAGCGCGTCACCCGCGACGTCGATCAGTTCCAGCGCCGGTTCTGCGTCCAGCAGTGCCGCCAGCGCCGGATCGGCCAGCATCGAGTGATGCGGCACCAGCGCGATCCGGTCA
Organism: Ruegeria sp. YKSF070; assembly: GCF_059612725.1. NCBI lineage: Bacteria > Pseudomonadati > Pseudomonadota > Alphaproteobacteria > Rhodobacterales > Roseobacteraceae > Ruegeria > Ruegeria sp. YKSF070. The sequence continues at coordinate 2,230 of NZ_JBXWRD010000067.1, forward strand.
TCACGCGCGGGCAGCTCGCCCAACAGGTCGCCTACCAGCAGGCCGGGATCGCCAAAGGCGCGCATTCTCAGCCCCAAAAGATCGGCGCTGAGCGGTCCACGCAGCAACGCCACCTCGACATTCTCAAGAAACCCGATGGAGCCCACCGGATGTAACAGCCCCGCGCCCCAGATCACCGGCCGGCGCCCGTCGGGTGCCGGGTCGCCATAGTTGCGGCGCATCACCTGGATCAGCGAGCCGATGGCCAGCATCTCGCAGCCCTTGGGCCCGGCATGGCGCACCGCGCGGCCAGACACATGCGCCACCACCAGCGCCGACAGGGCGTCGCCGAAATTCGGCACGCCCTTCCACCAATAGAGGCGGATCGGATCCGATGAGACAGCGTTCACCCTAGCTCCCCTTCAGCATCCAGGCGGGCAGTGTGTCGACGAACTGCCCGGGCACCTCGGGTGCCGCGAGACCACGCCGCACAAGCTCGTCCAGGCAGAACACGGTCAGGTCGAAACTGCCGAATACGCAGGAGGACACCACGGCCAGTTGCCGGACCTGCTCTGCCGTCCAATCCTCGATCGTTTCCGGGTCGCGGATATAGATCGCATCGCCATCCATCATCTGGCTACGGATGGTCTTGTAGGGCAAGCGCGCGCTTTGCGAGTTGATCACCTGCCGTGACTTTGTGAACTGGAAGGTATGAAAGCGAAACCCCTGGTCGTGCAATTCCACATCCAGCGGCCCGAACAGCGGCTCGTCCTCGTAGATGCGATAGAACCGCACCTCGGGAATGATACAGATCGCCTCGGACAGTTTCTGGCGGCCGGTGCGGATCACGTCCAACTCGCCCCCCTGAATGTCGATCTTGAGCACATCCGGACGCGGCAGCGCCTCGTCGTCGAGATCGTCAAGCGCGATCAGTTCCATGTCAATCGGTTCGCGCCGCGAGTCGTGCCACTGCGGCTTGCCCAGATAGGTGACCGATTCCTTACGGATCGGAAACAGCGACCCCAGACCACTCAGCCGATGCGGATGGAACCGGCCCGGACCGGTCACCCCCACCGCCTGTTTCAGGTAATGGGTACCCGGACGCGGATCGGCCATCAGCGCATCGAACGAGGCCTGATCGGGTTCAAAGCCCCAGACCTCGCACCCGCCGAGGGTCAGCAACCGGTCATAGTCGGGCACATTGATCGGGTTGGCCCCCACATCTGTGATGCGCAGCGGCCGTTCGGGCGCGATGGCATCGGCCAGGAACGCATAGCGGCGCGCCAGCATCTGGTCTGCGCGGCTCAGCTGCGCGGCGGGTGCGATGTCTTCGGTACTCACGTCAATCCTCCCACAATCAGTCCAGCACGACGGCGGTGCCCGAAGCCGAGACCATCAGCATCGACTGGCCCACCACCTCGTAATCCAGATCGACGCCAACGACCGCATTGGCCCCCAGCGCGGCGGCGCGGCCCTCCAGCTCGGACAGCGCGGTTTCGCGGGCGTCCTGCAACTTGCTTTCATAGGCGCCAGAGCGGCCACCGACGATATCGGTGATCGAGGCAAAGACGTCGCGCACCACATTTGCGCCCATGATCGCCTCGCCCACCACGATGCCCTTGTAGGCGGTGATGCGGTGGCCTTCGACATTTGGGGTGGTGGTCACGATCATGGGTCGGGTCCTCGTTACGGTGTCACGTCAGGGGCTGGTCATGGTGCGGATCACCCGCAACAGCGCCGCGGGCGGGATCGGCTGCGGCTCGACCTGAAAGGCGGCCAGACGCCCGATCATCAGCGGCGCACCAAGGAAGTCCTCGACCTGATGTTGCCAGCGTCGCTGGCTGTAATCGTCAAACAGCAGAGTCACGGGCCGGGTGATCGAAAAGGCGGTGGCCAGCGCACAACCGACCCGGAACCGCCCGTCCACCAGAACCACATCGGGATGCCGGAACCCGTCGGCGCGCCAGACCGCCAGCGGATAGTCGGGATAGCTGCGCCATTTGCTGTCCGAAACCGGATGCCCCCAATCGCCGGTCGGGCCAATGTCGGTCCAGACGATGTTGACCTCGGTCCCCTCGGCGGGCGGGTTGGCGGCCAGCCAGGCCTTCATCATGCGGGCCCAGGTGCGGTCGCTTTCGACCGAGGTGACATGTTTGCCCGGCAGTTCGGCTGCGACCACGGTCGAGCCGCCCGACCCGTATTCCAGGATCACCTCGGCCTCTTTATAGGCCGTGCGCAACGCCTCTGCCTCTGCCGGGGGCATGGTCAGCTCTGGCCGCATCTGTTCGCCGGTCTGGTCGTCCACTGGCCTGATCCCTGCCGCAACGGTCCCCGTCGGGGGCCTTAGCCCACCGAGCCTTCGAGGCTGATCGCCACCAGCTGCTGCGCCTCCATGGCAAATTCCATCGGCAGCGCCTGCAACACGTCCTTGCAGAACCCGTTCACCACCAGTGCAACGGCCTCTTCCTCGTCCATCCCGCGCGAGCGGCAATAGAACAGCTGATCCTCGTCCACCTTGGACGTGGTCGCCTCGTGCTCGCAGCGCGACGAGTTGTTCTTGACCTCGATATAGGGCACCGTATGCGCCCCACATTTGTCGCCGATCAGCAGGCTGTCGCACTGGGTATAGTTGCGGCTGTTCTTGGCCTTGGGGTGCATCGAGACAAGGCCGCGATAGGTGTTCTGGGCCTTGCCCGCACTGATCCCCTTGGAGACGATGCGCGATTTGGTGTTCTTGCCCAGATGGATCATCTTGGTGCCGGTATCGGCCTGCTGCATGTTGTTGGCGATGGCGATGGAATAGAACTCGCCCTGACTGTCATCGCCGCGAAGGATGCAGGAGGGGTATTTCCAGGTCACAGCGGAACCGGTTTCCACCTGGGTCCACATCACCTTGGACCGGTCACCCCGGCAATCGGCGCGCTTGGTGACAAAGTTGTAGATGCCACCCTTGCCGTTCTCGTCGCCCGGATACCAGTTCTGGACGGTCGAGTATTTCACCTCGGCGTCTTCCTCGACGATGATCTCGACCACGGCGGCATGCAGCTGTGCGGTGTCGCGCTGGGGTGCGGTGCAGCCTTCGAGATAGCTGACATAGCTGCCCTTGTCGGCGATGATCAGGGTGCGTTCGAACTGGCCGGTATTCTCGGCGTTGATGCGGAAATAGGTGCTCAGCTCCATCGGGCAGCGCACGCCGGGCGGCACATAGACAAACGAGCCGTCCGAGAACACTGCAGAGTTCAACGTGGCATAGAAATTGTCGCTGACCGGCACCACGGTGCCCAGGTATTTCTTCACCAGTTCGGGGTGTTCGCGGATCGCCTCGGAGATCGAGCAGAAGATCACACCCGCCTTTTTCAGCTCGGCCTGAAACGTGGTGCCGACCGAAACGGAATCGAACACCGCGTCCACGGCGACCTTGCGACCCTCGGCGGGCGCGTTTTCAGCGCCTTCAACACCGGCGAGGATCATCTGTTCCTTGAGCGGAATGCCCAGCTTTTCATAGGTGGCCAGCAGCTTGGGGTCGACATCATCCAGCGATTTGGGCTTTTCGGTCATGCTCTTGGGGCGGGCATAGTAATACTGATCCTGAAAGTCGATTTCGGGATAGTTGACCATCGCCCATTTCGGCTCGGTCATGCCGGTCCAGCGCTCGAAGGCGGCCAGCCGCCATTCGGTCATCCATTCGGGCTCTTCATTCTTGCCCGAGATCAGGCGCACAATGTCAGGATTCACGCCCTTGGGGGCGTATTCCATCTCGATCTCGGTTTCCCAGCCGTATTTGTAGGTGCCCGCCTCGCGGACGGCATCCACCGTCTCCTGATCGACGCCTTCTTTTACCTGGGTCTGGTCCAATACGGCCATGAGAGCCCTCCTTCGCGCTGAGCGCGCTGTTTGTTCTGGTTCACGCGGCGCGCGCGCGGTGTTTCTTTTCTTTGTCCAGCCACGCTTCGGCAAAGCGCAGCACATCCGTTTCGGTCGTCTCGAGCCCCAGCGACACGCGGATCGCGCTTGTCGCCGTTGCCTCGTCAAACCCCATCGCCTGCAGCACCGCGCTGGCGCGGACCTTGCCGCTGGAACAGGCGCTGCCGGCGCTGATGGCAAATCCGGCCAGGTCCATCTGCATCACCTGCGTCTCGCCCTTCCAACCCGGCGTGGCCAGGCACAGGGTGTTCGGCAGACGGGGCCGACCTTTCCCGACAAAAATAGTAGATTTAGCCCCGGCCTCAAGAGCATTTTCTAGAATATTTCTAAGTTTCTCGACGCGCTCCCAGACCCCGTCCGCCAGATTGCGCGCGGCGGCCTCGGCAGCGGCGCCAAAACCGGCGATGCCGATCACGTTCTCGGTGCCCGAGCGGCGCCCCATTTCCTGCCCGCCGCCCTTGATCTGCGCCGCAAGATCGGTGCCGCGCCGCATTACCAAAGCGCCGATCCCCTTGGGGCCGCCCAGCTTGTGCGCCGAGATCAGCGCCATTTCTGCCCCCAGCCAGTTGAAGGCGACGGGCAACTTGCCAAACCCCTGCGTCGCATCGGTCACCGCCAGTCCCTGCGGCAGGTCCTGAAGGAGACCGGTCTCGGAATTGGCCAGTTGCAGGGTCGATTGCGCGGGGTCGGTCACCGCAACAAAGCCGTCGGCGGACACGGGTAAATCCTCTTTTATCCATGCTCTTACGGCATCATGTTCAAGCGCGCACCCATGCAAACCCCGGTTCTTGAGCGCCAGCGCGGCGGCCTCTGTCGCACCCGAAGTAAAGACGATGTCCGCCCCATCGGCGCCAAAGGCTGCCGCGATCTGCGCCCGCGCCTTTTCCACCACCGCCTTGGCCGCACGCCCCTCGGCATGGACCGAAGACGGGTTGCCGCAGACATCCATCGCCGCGATCATCGCCGCCCGCGCCTCGGCGCGCAGCGGTGTGGTGGCATTGTGATCGAGGTAAACGCGCATCAGAGAGTCATCATTTCTTGGCGGTTGGGTCCAGATAGACTGACCCGGAAAAAATGGCAATCAAGGGTTCAGACAGGGCTAGTCGTCAACGACCGAAAACAGATTGGGCACCGCCGGACACGGCGCCAGATCGTTCTTCACCACATCCGACAGCCGCGTCTGGTGCAGGAACACATATACGTGCGCGCTCAACCCCTCCCACAGGCGGTTGGTCAGCGATTGTGCGCGACTGCCCGAGGAGGCGCCCGAGGCGCCCGCCCCCTTGTGCATGGCATTCACGGTCTCGTCCACGGCGGCGAGGATCTCGACCACACGGATCTCCGAGGCCGGGCGCGCCAGACGATAACCGCCGCCCGGACCGCGCACCGAGGCGACCAGATCGGCGCGCCGTAGCTTGACGAACAACTGCTCCAGATAAGGCAACGAGATGTCCTGACGCTCGGAAATGTCGCCCAGCGTGACCAGTTTGTCCGCCGGTTGCAGCGCGATATCGGTCAACGCCACCATCGCATAGCGCCCCTTTGTCGATAGCTTCACGCTCCTGCCCTCCTCAACCGCGCCCAGATGCGCGAAATCATTGTGCCGCGCCCAGATGCGCGAAATCATTGACCTTATCGCCCTCAGTGCGTATCTCCCACTGACAGCGTTGCCGGCACGCGGCACGTTACTTAGAACCATTCTAAGATGCCCGAGGGAATTCGTCAAGTTTAGCCCGGCATCTCAGACCGCGAGACAGGACGAAAGCACATATGCCCGAGGTGATTTTTCCCGGACCCGAAGGCCGCCTGGAAGGCCGCTACCACCCGCAAAAGGAAAAAGACGCACCCATTGCCATCGTGCTGCACCCGCATCCGCAATTCGGCGGCACCATGAACAACAAGGTCGTCTATAACCTTCATTACGCCTTTTACAATCTGGGTTTCACCGTGCTGCGGTTCAATTTCCGCGGGGTCGGGCGCAGCCAGGGCGAATATGATCAGGGCATCGGCGAGCTGAGCGATGCGGCCTCGGCGCTGGATTATCTGCAGTCGATGAACAACAACTCGAAACATTGCTGGGTCGCGGGCTTTTCCTTTGGCGCTTGGATCGGCATGCAGCTGTTGATGCGCCGCCCCGAGATCACCGGATTCATCAGCGTGGCGCCGCCGGCGAATATGTATGATTTTTCGTTCCTGGCGCCCTGCCCGTCTTCGGGCCTGATCATCAACGGCACCTCGGACCGCGTGGCGCCGCCCGCCGATACCCGCTCGCTGGTCAACAAGCTGCATGAACAAAAAGGCATCACCATCACCCATACCGAGGTCGAAGGCGCCGATCACTTCTTCCAGAACCAGCACATGGACACGATGATCACCAGCGTGACCGATTATGTGAAGCGTCGCCTGACCGAGACCTCGCGCTGATGGCGGGGACGATCGAGACGCTGGCCGCCAAACTGGCCGAGGACACGCTCAAGGCGATGGACCAGACCGGCGACGAGCGGCTCTATATGGAGATCGGCACGCAACTGGCTGCCTCCTCGCAGTCGCTGGAAGAGGCGTTTCTGACCGAGGTGCGCGTGCGGCTGGCCGAACGCGGCGCCCGCCGGGTGCTGGCGCGCCGCCTGGCCGAGTTGAAGGGCAAGGCGAAGGACAGTGAATGAGCGCGCGGCTTGACGCCCAGATCGCCTTTCTGAAACAGGCCGACAGGCTGAAAACGGTCGAGCGGGCCAATGTGCTGCTCGATCTGTCGCGGCCTGAAAATTCCGCCGAACACAGTTGGCATCTGGCGCTTTGGGCACTGGTATTGGCGCCCTTTGCGGCACCGGATGTGGATGTGGACCGCGCCATTCGCATGCTGCTGCTGCATGATCTGGTCGAGATCGAGACCGGCGATCACCCGATCCACGAGGTGACAGACTGGCAGGCGGTGGAACGGGCTGAACGGGCGGCGGCGCGCAAGCTGTTTGGCCTGCTGCCCCCCGATCAGGCGGCGGAGTTCCATGCGCTCTGGACCGAGTTCGAGGCCGATGAAAGCGCCGATGCTCGCTATGCCAAGATGCTGGACCGCTGCCAGCCGATGTTTCAGGTGCTTTGCGCCGACACGCCGCGCCCCGACCATATCGAGGTGGTGCGCGAGAATCTGAGCAGCGGGCGTGCCGCGTACCTGTCCGAGACCTTCCCCGAGGCCCACGCACACGCGCGGGCGCTGCTTGACGGAAGCGCGCCTGCTCGGGGTGGTTTTGCCGACCGGCTGGCGTTTCTGGCCGAGGCGGACCAGCTCAAGACCGTGCTGCGCGCCTCGCGTCTGATGGATGACAGCCGGTTTGAAAACTCGGCCGAGCACAGCTGGCACATCATGCTTTATGCTTGGGTTCTGGGCGAATATGCGGCCCAGCCGATCGACAAGGACCGGGTTCTGCGGATGCTGCTGCTCCACGATCTGGTCGAAATCGACGCTGGCGACAACCCGATCCATGGCGATGTGGACCACGCCGCGCAAGAGGCGCTGGAGGCCGCCGCCGCCGAACGCCTGTTCGGCCTGTTGCCGGCTGAGCAGGGCGCCGCTCTGCGCACGATCTGGCGGGAGTTCGAGACCGCCCAAAGCGCCGATGCCCTGTTCGGCAAGGCGGTGGACCGGGTGCAGACCCCGATCGCCAATCTGGAAAACGGTGGTGGGTCGTGGATCACCTATGATGTCAGCCTGCCGCAATTGGTGGCGCGGGTGGGCACCCCGGTCAGCCGGGGCGCGCCGGGCCTGTGGGATTGGCTGCACCCGCAGCTCAGCGATTGCTTCACCCGCCTGGGCCTTCGGCTCTGACCGGATCAGACGCCGCGTGCGGGCCGGGGCTGCTCCAGTTCGGCGGCGGGAAGGGTCACATCGGCGCGCGGGGCAAAACCCAGACCGACCCCGACAACCAGCAATGCGGCAATGACGATGGCTTTCGCAAATGGTGTAAGCATGATGAACCTGAAAAAAATAGGTGTGGTTGGAATAAGGTCAGGCTAACCCGCCCTGATCCATCGCACCAGTCAGGTTTTCATCACCCTAGGCCGCCCGGCCAAGATCCGCCGGTGCAAAGTCACATTCCTGCACGCCTGAGGCGCCGATGCTCAGCATCCGCCCCGGACGCAGTTCGGTCCAGTCGCCTTCGTCCTGCTCCAACGGCTCCGAGACCACCGCCCAGCCCTGCCGGGCATTGCTGTAGCGGTAATAGACCGACGGCGCGATATGGTCCGAGGAGTAGCGCGCGGCATAAAGCGTCTGACCGTCGCTGAAGGCCGCCGACAGGCGCATATGCGGCGTGGTTCCATGAGCCCGGCTCAACGTTTCGAGACGCGCCACTGCGCGCGCCAGCGCGCCATGCGGATCGCTTTCCAGCCCCTCGCTCAGCGCCAGCAGGAACAGCACTTCGGAATCGGTGCTGCCCTTACGATAGGTATAGAACTCGTCAGCGATGGCCATGTCCGCCTGTTTGCGGAATGCCTCGAACCCGCCGACCTGGCCGTTATGCATGAACGACCACCGCCGCGCGGCAAAGGGATGGCAGTTGTTGCGGCTGATACACGACCCGGTCGAGGCGCGCACATGGCTGAGAAAGAGCCCCGAGCGCACGTGATGGGCCACCGCCCGCAGGTTCGGGTCGGACCAGGCCGGATAGACATCGCGATACAGCCCCGGTTCGGGCCGGGCGTCATACCAGGCCACGCCGAACCCGTCGCCATTGGTGGCGGTCTTGCATTCCTCGGCATGAGCGCTTTGCGCGATCAGCGAATGCCCCGGACGGGAAATGACATCTTCGAGAAAGATCGGGGTTCCATGATAGGCGGCCCAACGGCACATGGTTCGCTCTCCGGCTGGGGCGACTGCTCCCGCGCCCCACGGGTCCGGGGCAGCGGCCCCGTCTGATCGCTCTCATTATCGTGAACGAGCCTTTCCGTCGAGTGAATCGCCGCACAGGTACCTGTTCGAAAATTCTCCTATTTCCCTCCTCTGTCCCCACGCCGGAAATTGCGCTAGGTCGGGATCAGGAACCGATGTCCCGCGAATCCCCGACATGGAGACCGCTCATGCCGATGCACTACATCTATCTAATCCTAGCGGTCGCGGCCGAGACCGTGGGAACCACCGCGCTACAGGCCAGCCAACAATTCACCCGGCTGATGCCCTCGCTGATCGTGGTGGGGGGCTATGGCATCGCCTTCTTCCTGCTGTCGCTGACCCTGCGCCACATGCCGGTGGGTATTGTCTACGCGATCTGGTCAGGTTTGGGCATCGTGTTCATCGCCTTCATCGGCCTTGTCGTCTTTGGTCAGCGGCTGGATCTGCCCGCCATTCTGGGCATCGCGATGATCCTTGCCGGCATCCTGGTGATCCACCTGTTTTCCGGCGCCTCGCCCCACTGACCCCGGCTGACGCCGCGCCGCGGCGTATATCAGCGTAAAAGATGCATTTCCTCTGGCCTTTGGCCGGATCTCGGGCTATGCGCCGGGCCAACTCCCTTACAAAGGCGGACCTCATGGACCTGCGCAACATTGCGATCATCGCTCACGTGGACCACGGCAAGACGACGCTGGTGGATGAACTGCTGAAACAATCCGGTGCCTTTCGCGAGAACCAGGCCGTGGCCGAACGCGCCATGGACAGCAACGATCTAGAGCGCGAGCGCGGAATCACCATCCTGGCCAAGGCGACCTCGGTCGAATGGCGGGGCACCCGTATCAATATCGTCGATACCCCCGGCCATGCCGATTTCGGCGGCGAGGTCGAGCGGATCCTGAGCATGGTCGATGGCGTGGTTCTTCTGGTCGACGCCGCCGAAGGCCCGATGCCGCAGACCAAGTTCGTGACCTCCAAGGCGCTGGCCCTGGGCCTGCGCCCCATCGTGGTGCTGAACAAGGTCGACAAGCCCGATGCCGAACCCGACCGGGCGCTGGACGAATGTTTCGACCTGTTCGCCAATCTGGGCGCCAATGACGAACAGCTCGATTTCCCGCATCTTTATGCCTCGGGGCGTTCGGGCTGGGCCGATACCGATCTGGACGGACCGCGCAAGGATCTGACGGCGCTGTTCGAACTGGTGGTGCGCCATGTGCCCGCCCCGGCACAGATCGCGCGCAAGGACGAGCCGTTCCGCATGCTGGCCACCACGCTGGGCAGCGACCCGTTCATCGGCCGCATCCTGACCGGCCGGGTGGAAAGCGGCACGCTCAAGGCGGGCGAGACGCTCAAGGCGCTCAGCCGCGACGGTACCCAGATCGAAAGCTTCCGCGCCTCGAAGATCCTCGCCTTCCGGGGTCTCGGCCAGCAGCCCATCGACGTGGCCGAAGCGGGCGATATCGTCACCATTGCAGGCATGAGCAAGGCCACCGTGGCCGACAGCCTGGTGAACCCGCAAGTGACCGAGGCCCTGCCCGCTCAACCGATCGACCCGCCGACCATCAGCGTTACCTTCGGCATCAACGACAGCCCGCTGGCGGGCCGGGACGGCAAGAAGGTGCAAAGCCGGGTGATCCGCGACCGCCTGATGAAAGAGGCGGAATCAAACGTCGCCATCCGCGTCACCGACACGCCCGGCGGCGAGGCCTTCGAGGTCGCGGGCCGGGGCGAATTGCAGATGGGCGTTCTGATCGAGAATATGCGCCGCGAAGGGTTCGAGCTCAGCATCTCGCGCCCGCAGGTCCTGTTCCGCGAAGAAGACGGCCAGCGACTGGAACCGGTCGAGGAAGTCACCATCGACGTGGATGACGAATATACCGGCGCGGTGATCGAAAAGGTGACCGGCCCCCGCAAGGGTGAACTGGTCGAGATGAAACCGGCGGGCGCCGGCAAGACGCGGATCATCGCGCATGTGCCCTCGCGCGGGCTCATTGGCTATCATGGCGAGTTCCTGACCGATACGCGCGGTACCGGCGTGCTGAACCGGGTGTTCCACGGCTGGACCCCGCACAAGGGCGCCATCCCGGGCCGGCGCGCAGGCGTGCTGATCTCGATGGAAAACGGCCAGTCGGTCGCCTATGCGCTGTGGAACCTCGAAGAGCGCGGCCGCATGTTCATCGGCCCGCAGACCGATGTCTACGAGGGGATGATCATCGGAGAACACAGCCGCGACAATGACCTGGAAGTGAACCCGCTCAAGGGCAAGAAACTGACCAACGTGCGTGCCTCGGGCACCGATGACGCGGTGCGGCTGACCCCGCATATCCAGTTCAGCCTGGAAGAGGCGATTGCCTATATCGACGATGACGAACTGGTCGAGGTGACCCCGACCACCATCCGCCTGCGCAAACGCTATCTCGACCCGCATGAACGCAAACGCATGGCCAAGGCAGCCAGCTGATAGAAAAAGGGGCGCCCGACAGGGCGCCCCTTTTTTGGTCTTGGTTCGGTCTGAGATTATTCGTCGAATAATCTCGGACCCCGAAAATTCGCAGAATTTTCTTACTCGCTGGTCTCGACAACCATCAGTTCGCGTTCCGATGCGCCGCGCGCATGGTTCAGCGCCGCCTGGTATTCGGGCGAGTTGTAACAATCCACCGCCGCCTCGACGCTGGGAAATCTGGCGACCACGTTACGCGGACGCTCCTTGCCCTCAAGCTGAACGAAACGGCCACCCCGCGCGACAAATGTGCCGCCGTGTTTGGCAATGGCGGGCCCGGCCAGTTCGGCATATTTTCCATATGCTTCGGCGTCGGTCACCGTCACATGTGCAATCCAGAGTGCGCCCATCGTCTTATCCTCCCAGTACCTGTTCAGCGGCCTTGATCGCCGCATCCGCCTTGCCCGCGTCCTGACCGCCGCCCTGCGCCATGTCTGGCCGGCCGCCGCCGCCCTTGCCGCCAAGCGCCGCAACCGCTGCCTTGACCAGATCCACTGCAGAAACGCAGCCGATCAGATCCTCGGTCACCCCAGCCGCAACAGCGGCCTTGCCGCCGGTATCGGCGATCAGCAGCACCGCGCCCGAGCCCATGCGGCTTTTGTGTTCGTCAATGAGCGCGGGCAGGTCCTTGCCCGACACACCCGACAGCACCTGTGCAAGGAAAGGCACGCCACCCACCTCACGCGTCTCGGCACCACCACCCTGCCCGGCCCCGCCGGCCATGGCCAGATCGCGGCGCAGCTGCGCCACCTCGTTTTGGAGCGCCTTGCGCTCGTCCATCAACGCCCGCACCCGCTCGGCCACCTCGGCCGGTTGCGCCTTGAGCATCGCTGTCACCTCGGACAGACGACCAACCTCCTGCGACAGGTGTTCGAACGCGGCCTGCCCGGTCAGCGCCTCGATCCGTCGCACCCCGGCGCTTGACGCGCTGTCGCCCAGAAGCACGAACATGCCGATATCGCCGGTCTGCGCCACATGGGTGCCGCCGCACAGCTCGATCGACCAGGTCTTGCCATCGCTGCCCTTGCCGGTTTCGGCCCGGCCCATGGACACCACCCGCACCTCGTCGCCGTATTTCTCGCCAAATAGCGCCTGCGCCCCGATGGCACGGGCATCGTCGGGGGTCATGATCCGGGTCTCGACCTTGGAATTCTGCCGGATGAACCGGTTCACCTCGGCCCCGACCTGCGCCAGTTCCGCCTCGCTCAGCGCCTTGGCATGGCTGAAGTCGAACCGCAGCCGGTCGGCGGCGTTCAGCGAGCCGCGCTGGGCCACATGATCGCCCAATGCCTCGCGCAGCGCCTCGTGCAACAGGTGCGTGGCCGAGTGGTTGGCCCGGATCGCGCTGCGGCGGGCATGATCCACTTCCAGTTCGACCGCATCGCCCTTGGCCAGCGCGCCGCGCTCCATGGTCACCTTATGGGCATAGACCTTGCCATCGGCGAACTTGCGCGTGTCCTCGACCAACGCCACGTGGTCGCGGTTTTCCAGCCGCCGGATCACGCCTGTATCGCCGACCTGGCCACCGGATTCGCCATAAAAAGGCGTCTGGTTGGTCACCACCCAGCCACTTCCGCCCTCGGCGATCTTGTCACTCAGCGCGCCATCAACCACCAGCGCCAGCGCCTGGCCCTCGGCCTTTTCGGTGTCATAGCCCAGGAAATCGGTCGCGCCCGCGACATCCAGCACGTCGAACCACACGGCATTATCCGCCGCCTCACCCGAACCCGCCCAGGCGGCGCGCGCCTTGGCCTTTTGCTCGGCCATGGCCGCATCGAACCCGTCGGTATCGACCTTGCGGCCCTTTTCGCGCAGCGCATCCTGCGTCAGGTCCAGCGGAAAGCCATAAGTGTCATACAGCTTGAACGCCGCCTCGCCCGGCAGCGGCGCCTCTTCGGGCAGTGCGGCCAACTCGTCATCCAGCAGTTTCAGACCACGGTCCAGCGTCTGCTTGAACCGGGTCTCTTCCAGCAAGAGCGTTTCCTCGATCAGCGCCTGCGCCCGGCCCAACTCTGGATAGGCCGCGCCCATCTGGCCGACCAGCGTGCGCACCAACCGGTGCATCACCGGATCCTTGGCGCCCAGCAGATGCGCATGCCGCATCGCCCGCCGCATGATCCGGCGCAGGACATAGCCACGCCCGTCATTGCTAGGCATCACGCCATCCGCGATCAGGAACGAGGTAGACCGCAGGTGATCGGCGATCACCCGGTGATGCACGTTCTGGTCGCCATAGGGATCGACACTGGTGGCATCGGCCGAGGCCTCGATCAGCGCTTTGAACAGGTCGGTGTCATAGTTGTCATGGCTGCCCTGAAGCAGCGCGCCGATCCGCTCCAGCCCCATGCCCGTGTCGATCGACTGCATGTCGAGATCGACCATCGAACCGTCCTCGAACTTCTCGTTCTGCATGAAAACGATGTTCCAGATCTCGATGAACCGGTCGCCATCCTCTTCCGGGCTGCCCGGAGGGCCACCCCAGATATGGTCGCCATGATCATAGAAAATCTCGGTGCAGGGGCCGCAGGGGCCGGTCGGACCCATCTGCCAGAAATTGTCCGAGGTGGCGATGCGGATGATCCGGTCCTCGGGCACGCCCACCTTCTTCCAGATCTCGAAGGCCTCGTCATCGGTGTGATAGACCGTGGTATATAGCTTGTCCTTGGGAATGTCGAAATCGCGAGTGATCAGTTCCCAGGCAAAAGGGATCGCCTCGGATTTGAAGTAGTCGCCAAAGGAGAAGTTGCCGAGCATTTCGAAAAACGTGTGATGCCGGGCGGTATAACCCACATTGTCGAGGTCATTGTGCTTGCCGCCCGCCCGCACGCATTTCTGTGCGGTGGTGGCGCGGACATAGTCACGCTTGTCTACCCCGGTAAAGCAGTTCTTGAACTGCACCATGCCCGAGTTGGTGAACATCAGCGTCGGGTCGTTGCGCGGCACCAGCGGGCTGGACGGGACGATCGTATGCCCCTGCTTCGCGAAATAGTTCAGAAAGGTCGATCGGATATCGTTCAGGCTGGGCATTCTGGCTCTCTCGGCGCGAATTCGACAAGGTCTGAGCCGGTTTAGCCGCAGCGTAAGCGATAGTCCACTCCTCGCAGCCGCAGCGCAGAAAAATGGGGCGCCCACCATGGGACGCCCCTGTTGTCAGATTGCCTGGTCGCGGGTCTGGTCAGGCTTCGAGGATGTCCTCGCCATCTTCGGTCATGTCAAACTCCAGCCCATGCGCGGCGCGGATCTTGTCTTCGATCGCCAGCGCAATCGACTGGTTTTCCTTGAGAAAGGTCTTGGCGTTCTCGCGGCCCTGGCCGATCCGCTCATCCCCGTAAGAGAACCAGCTGCCGGATTTCTCGACCACGCCGGCCTTGACGCCCAGATCCAGCAACTCACCGGTCTTCGAGATACCCTCACCATACATGATGTCGAACTCGACCTGCTTGAAGGGCGGTGCCACCTTGTTCTTGACCACCTTGACGCGGGTGGCGTTGCCCACCACCTCGTCGCGATCCTTGATGGCGCCGATACGGCGGATATCCAGGCGGACCGAGCTATAGAATTTCAGCGCGTTGCCACCGGTGGTGGTTTCCGGGCTGCCGAACATCACGCCGATCTTCATCCGGATCTGGTTGATAAAGATCACCATGCATTTCGAGCGGCTGATCGAGCCGGTCAGCTTGCGCATGGCCTGGCTCATCAGGCGGGCCTGCACACCGACGCTGGAATCGCCCATGTCGCCTTCAAGTTCCGATTTCGGGGTCAGCGCGGCGACCGAGTCGACCACGACCATGTTGACCGCGCCCGAGCGCACCAGCGTATCGGTGATCTCCAGCGCCTGTTCACCGGTGTCGGGCTGGCTGATCAACAGCTCGTTCAGATCGACGCCCAACTTGCGCGCGTATTGCGGGTCGAGCGCGTGTTCGGCATCGACAAAGGCGCAAACACCGCCGCGCTTTTGCTGCTCTGCAATGCAATGCAGGGTCAGCGTGGTCTTGCCCGAGCTTTCCGGCCCGTAAATCTCGACAATCCGTCCCATCGGCAGACCACCGATTCCCAGCGCGATATCCAACCCCAGCGAGCCGGTCGAACTCGCCTCGATCTCCTGAATGGCGTTCTCACCGCCAAGTTTCATGATCGAGCCTTTGCCGAACTGCCGTTCGATCTGGGCCAGGGCACTGTCCAGCGCCTTTTGCTTGTCCGCGTTCTGTTTGCTGCTCATCGTCAGAAGATCCGCCATTATCCTGTCCCCTTCCTTTTGTCACACGCCGTCACGGGCGGCAATCGGGTCTTTGTTCACCTCTTGTTCCTTATGGGATCAAAAGAAGAACATTTCAAACAAAATCTTTCTTATTCACTCTTTTCCAATTGTGTTAAGGAGTGGTTTACGTTGGACAGGTTTCATGGGTCATGCAGGAGGGACGGAGAGCAGATGCTTGTTTTCTTTAAGGAAAGACTTGTGCTTCTCTCTGTCCCCAAGACCGGAACCACCGCTTATCAGACCGCGCTGCGTGCCCGCGCTGACATTGTCGTGTCCGACCCGCCCGAGTTGAAACATGCGCCCATTTACCGCTATGACCGGTTCTTTCGGCCGATTTTCGAGAAGATGTTCGGGGTCGAGATGGAGATCATGGCGGTGGTGCGCGAGCCGGTCGAGTGGCTCGGCAGCTGGTATCGCTATCGCCAGCGCCCTTTCATGCAGGGCAAACCGAACGCGACCCATGGCATCAGCTTCGATGAATTCGTGACCGCCTATATGCAGGGCAAGCGCCCAGGGTTTGCCAATGTCGGCTCCCAGGCGCGGTTTCTGACACCGCGTCCCAATGGCTGTACCGTCAGCCATCTGTTCAGATACGAGAACCAGCCGGGCATTCGCACCTTTCTGCAAGACCGCTTGCAGACCGAGATCGCTCCAGCCCGTGAAAACGTCTCGCCCGATCTGCCGCTTGAGCTATCCCCCGACATCGCCGAGCGGCTGCGACGCAAATGCGCCGACGAGTTCGAGTTGCACGCACGCGCGATCTGATCTGCCTCAATGAAGCTGCTGGTGCACCGTTTCGGTCAGTTGTGTCAGCGAGAAGGGTTTCGGCAGAAAGACCGAATTCGGCAACGCGCTGTCTGTTTCGCCAAACGCGCCCTCGGAATAGCCCGAAACAAACACCACCCGCACGTCGGGACGCTCTTCGCGCGCCTTGCGCACCCAGGTCGGCCCGTCCAGGCCCGGCATCACCACATCGGTGACAAAGACATCGACGGCCAGATCGGGGTCCTCAAGCAGGCGGAGCGCCTCTTCGGCCGAATCCGCCTCGATCACCGTATAGCCGCGCAGTCGCAGCGCGCGCGAGGCAAAGGCGCGCACCGGTGCCTCATCCTCGACCAGCAACACCACGCCCGCGCCATGTGTGGCCATACGTTTCTCGGTGAGAAGCGGCGCCTGTCGCACCTCGTTCGCCACCGCCTGATAAGCAGGCAGATAGAGGGTAAATTCGGTTCCTTTGCCTAACACGCTGTCAACAAAAATGAATCCGCCGGTCTGTTTGACGATCCCATAGACGGTTGAAAGGCCCAGACCAGTGCCCTCACCAGTGCGCTTGGTGGTATAAAAAGGTTCGAAAATCTTTTGCAGCTTGTCCGGCTCGATCCCCATCCCCTCGTCGCGCACCTTGACGGAGACATACTCGCCGATCGGCAGCGTGGCGCGGTCGCGCTCCAATGGTTCATCCAGCGTCAAGACCTCGGTCTCGATGCGAATCTCGCCACCCTGGGGCATCGCATCGCGGGCGTTGACCACGAGATTCATCAATACCTGTTCCAGCTGCCGTTTATCGGCGCGCACCGATTTCAATACCGGATCGTGACTGAGTGTCAGCGTCACCTTTTCCCCCACCAGCCGGTTCAGCAGGTGGATCAGATCAGCAAGCGTGTCACGCAGGTCCAGCACCTCTGGGCGCAGGGTCTGTTTTCGGGAAAAGGCGAGCAACTGGCTGACCAGTGCCGCAGCGCGATTGGCGTTCTGGTTGATCTGCACCAGATCGCCATAGTCCGGGTCACCCTGATCGTGCCGCAGCAACAGCAGATCGCAATGGCCCGAGATCGCCGTCAGCAGATTGTTGAAATCATGCGCCACACCACCAGCAAGCTGGCCCACCGCCTGCATCTTCTGGCTTTGTACGAACTGAGCCTCAAGCGTTTTCAATTCGGTCGCGTCGTTCAGGACCGCGATCAACCCGGTCTGGCCACCCTCATTGATCGGGCTCAGCGTCACCTGCACGAACATCTCGCTGTCGCGCCCGCTGAGCCGGAGAAACTCTGACCGGGGCGCCCCCGCCTCTTCGACCGTTTGCCGCAGCCAGTCGGGGATCGGTCGTCCAAGGCCCAGCATCAACTGGTCCAGCATCGTATCCGGTTCAACCGGACCGCCCAGCAAGTCCTGCGCCAAGCGGTTGACCTCCAGCACCTTGCCCGATGCCGTCAGACGCATCATCGCGACCGGCAAAGTGGCAAAATCAGGCGCCTTGCCCTGCCCCATCTCGCCCTTGACCGGGATCAGGAACAGTTCTTGCCGGCCCGGACTGTTTGAGATCTCGACCACGATCGCGGGCGCACTGCCCGCGCCCGTACTGACATGATTGATTTCACCGGGCCTGTAAGGCAGCTGCAGGAACAACCGGTCGAGCGATTTCACCCGCGAGCC
>NZ_JBXWRD010000068.1:0-19585 GCF_059612725.1 Ruegeria sp. YKSF070
CCCACAGCACCGCCTCGCCCCGGTTGCCATCATGCCCGAACCAGAGCGCCTCGCGGATCTCGGGCATGTGGTCGGTGACCAGTTGTCGATTGCCACCAAACCCGTTGCAGGCCAGGATCAGCCGGTCGCAGGAGATACTTTCGCCGGTGCCATCGGGGCCAAAGACCGTGACACCGCGCACCCGGCCGTCTTCCATATGCAGGATGCGCGCCCGACGGGAACAGACGATGTCGATCCCCTGCGCCTCGCAGGCCTGGCGCAGCGCGTCGATCAGCTCTTCGCCCGAGCGGCCGGGCAGGCCGTGCATCCGGCGGCGGCTGTGGCCGGGATAGTCGAAATCGGTGACAACCGAAAACGGCAACCCATGGCGCTCGGCCAGCCAATCGATGACCGGCGCGGCCCCTGCGGCCAAGGTATCGACCAGATCGGGGTCGTTCTGCCCCTTGGCCTTGGACTGGATATCCTGCGCAAACAGCGCGGCATTGTCTTTGATCCCCGCCGCGCGCTGCATGGTGGTGCCGGGCGCCGGGATCAGGCCCGCCGATAGCGCGGTCGAGCCGCGCGGCAGGGCATCGGCCTCGACCACCAGCACCTCTTGCCCCGCTTCGCGCGCCGCAAGCGCGGCCACCAGCCCACAGGCCCCGGCGCCGATGATCAGCGTCTGGGAAGCGATGTCGAAGCGCGCGGGCGGCGGCGCGATATGCGGGTCACTGTCCGGGGTCATAGCGTTTGCCGCGGTCCAGCATTTCGCCGGTTCCGATCACCTCGTTCAGACCGGCAAAGTCATACATCCGGTCCCTGAAAGGCGCTGTGCTGCCATGTGCGCGCAGGCTGGTGTAATAGTCGCGCGCGGTATGGGCGAGCGCCCGCACGATGCCGCCGGGAAAGATCACGATGCGGAAGCCCAGCGCCTGCAATGCCTCGGCCGAGCGGATCGGCGTCGCCCCTCCTTCGACCATATTCGCCAGCAGGGGCACGCGACCGGTGAACCTGTCCGCGATACCGGCGAGCTCTGCCTCGGTCTGTGGCGCCTCGACGAACAACATGTCAGCCCCGGCGGCAAGATAGGTCTCTGCCCGCTCCAGCGCCGCGTCGAAGCCTTCGACCGCAATCGCATCGGTGCGGGCGATGATCAGCGTCCGGTCCGAGCGGCGGGCGTCGGCCATGGCGGCGATCTTGCCCGCCATCTCGGCGGCAGGGATCAGTGCCTTGTCCTTCAGGTGGCCGCAGCGCTTGGGATAGGTCTGGTCCTCGACCTGCAAGGCTGCCGCGCCTGCCCGTTCATAGAGCCGCATGGTGCGCTGGGCGTTCAGTGCGTTGCCAAACCCGGTGTCGGCGTCGATGATCACCGGCAGTCGGGTGCGGTCGGCGATAAGCGTCATGGTCTCGGCCATTTCGGTGACCGAGGTCAGGCCGATGTCGGGCCGCCCAAGCCGGGTATAGGCCACCGCCGCGCCGCTCAGATACAGCGCCTCGAACCCCGCCTGTTCGGCGATCAGCGCGGTCAGCCCGTCATAGATGCCGGGCGCCAGTACGATGCCATCCCCGGCCAGCCTTGCCTTGAGTGTCATGGCGCTCCCTCCAGCCAGCCCAGCGCCTCGGCGCAGGTCATCTGATGCGTGACGGTGCCCAGCGAAAGCAGGGTGGCGTCATGCACCTCGTCCCTGAAGGCGGCGCAGCCATCGCTCAGCATCACGGTGTCGATATCGCGCAGATGTGCATCGCGCAGGGTCGAGGCGACGCCGCCATTGGTGACGATGCCGCCGACGATCAGCTGGCGGATATTCATTGCGCGAAGGATGTATTCCAGCCGGGTTTGGTAAAAGGCGGAATAGGCCACTTTCTCGACGGTGAAATCGGCAGGATGCAGCTTATCGACCAATTGGTGCCCGAAAGTGCCGGGCGCGAAATCGCCGCGCGTCAGAAAGGGGCGCAACGCCTTGAGATGCGGTGAGATCAACGGCTCGCCCCCAGGGCCGGGCACCAGCGTGAACTGGGCCGAGATGTAAAGCCCGCCCTTCGCCCGCAGCGCCGCGACCAGCGGAGCGATGCGGTCGGGCAGCGCGGCGATGGCGGCGGCTCCCTGTCCGGCCCGGCCATATGCGCCCTCGGGATGTAGAAAGTCGTTTTGCAGGTCGATGGTCAGCAGCGCGGTCTGCGCCAGGGTCCAGGTTTTCGGGTCACTCATGCGCCTGCCTCCGGTCCGGTTTCGATGATGACATTGCCCAGAGGGTCGACCCGCCCCACAAGGCCCGGTTCGATCAGCACGGTGGTGTCCGGCTGTTCCAGGATCGCGGGGCCGGCGATCACGGTTCCGACCGGCAGCGACAGCCGGTCGTAGATCGCGGTTTCATGCCAATCGGTGCCGAAATGCACCTTGCGGCTGGACTTCGGCCGTGCCGGGTCGGTCACCGTGGGGGCCAGCGTGGCCAGATCGAACTTGGGCCGTTTGCCGGTCACAGCGCTGCGCAGGTTCAGGATGCGCCGCACCCCGCCGGGCAGAAGCCGCCCGAAAGTGTCACGATAGACGCTGTCAAAGGCAGCGGCGATCTGGGCTTGCGTCGGCGGGTGCACCTTGCCCGCACTCACCTGCACGGGGATCGGCACAGAAACGGTATGGGTCTGGCCGATATAGGCCATGTCGAGCGCGAATGTCGCCTCGCGCGCTTCGAACCGGGTGCCGGCGGCCTTTAGCATTGCCATGCCACGGTCATGGTGATCCTGCATCACCGTGCCCAGCATATCGGTATCCAGCCCGTCGAGCATCGCGTTGAGGGTCTGCACGAAATCCTGTCGCATGTCGGCGATCACACAACCGAGCGCCGAGGTCACTCCCGGATAGCGCGGCACGATGGCGCGCGCGATCCCGACCTCGGCCAGCATCGCGCCGGCATGCAGCGCGCCGCCGCCGCCAAAGGGCATGAATGCGAATTTCTTGGGGTCGAAACCGCGCTCGATGCTGACCAGCCGCAGGGCGCCCGCCATGCGCGAGTTGGCCACCCGCAGGATCGCCTCGGCTGCCGCCAGCGTGTCGAGGCCCAGCGGTTGGCCGACATGGATGTCGATGGCGCGTGCCGCCGCCTCGACATCCAGCCGCGCAAGCTTGCCGCCGATTGGGTTCTCGGGGTCGATCCGGCCCAGCACCACATTGGCGTCAGTGACGGTGGGGCGGTCGTTGCCCAGCCCATAGGCCACTGGCCCCGGGTCCGACCCCGCGCTTTCCGGGCCGATGTTCAACAGGCCCCCTTTGTCCACCCAGGCGATAGAGCCGCCGCCCGCGCCGATGGTGGTGATCTCGATCATCGGGGTCCGCACCACCATGCCAAAGTCGATCGAGGTCTGCGGCGCCAGCATCGAGCGCCCCTCGGCGATCAGCGAGACATCGAAACTGGTGCCACCCATGTCACCGGTGATCACATTGTCGAACCCGGCCGAGCGGGCGATATAGCCCGCCGCGATCACCCCCGCCGCAGGGCCCGACAGCGCCGTGCGGATCGGAAAGCGGCAGGCGGTGTCGACGTCCATGACCCCGCCATTGGACTGAACGATCATGAACTCGCCGCCAAACCCGCCCGTGTCGAGCGCGGCCCCCAGCCGGCCCAGATAGCCCGAGACCTCGGGTTGCAGATAGGCGTTGAGCGCGGTGGTCGAGAACCGTTCGTATTCGCGGATCTCGGGCAGGATTTCCGAGGAGGCCGAGACATGTTCGTTGGGCCAGATCTCGCGCAGGGCGGCCACGGCGGCGGCCTCGTTGGCGGGGTTGGCATAGGCGTTGGCAAAGAGGATAGCGACAGCGATACAGCCCTGATCCTGCAATTGCCGCGCAGCATTGCGCACTGCCTCCAGGTCGACCGGTGTGCGGATGGTGCCATCGGCAAGTGTCCGTTCCGGCACCTCCAGCCGGTCGCGCCGGTCCACCACCGGCTCGAAATCGCCGCGCAGGCCCCAGGTTCGGGGCCGGTCGCGGCGGCGCATTTCCAGCACGTCGCGCAGGCCTTGGGTGCAGATCACGCCCGTCCGCGCGCCCTTGCGCTCCAAGAGCGCATTGGTGCCCGCCGTGGTGCCATGCACCACCACGCCCACACTGCCGATATCGGCGACCGCCTCGGTGATGCCCTGAAGGAAGCCCGTGGACTGGTCGGGGCGCGAGGTCGGCACCTTGCCGACGCGGGCGGTGCCGTCGCTTTCATCCAGCACAAAGATATCCGTGAAAGTGCCGCCGACATCGACGCCGATCATCTTGCCGCTCATCGCATGCCCTCACGCCAGGTTGGACCATAGAGGCGGTCGGCCTCGGCCGCGCTCAGATAATCGCGCGCCACGTCCAGCGCCACGGCGGCCGGGTCACGTTCGGCGGGCGGGCCATAGCCGCCGCCGCCGGGCGTTTCCAGCCGCACCGCCTCGCCCTGTTTCAGGCGGATGCCGCGCATCTTGGAAACCAGCGGCGGGTGTGGCCAGTCGGCGCCCTGCTGGTAAGAGAACACGTTCAGCGCCCCTTCCTCGCCACCGGCCACGCCCTTGGGCGCAAAGCGCCCGCGCTCGCCGAACAGGAAGCCCTCGGCGCCGTTTTCCTCGAGCACCTCGATTTCATAGACCGCGCCCAAGCCGCCGCGATGCCGCCCCGCGCCTGCGCTGTCGCGCCTCAGCGCCCATTGCCGGAACATCACTGGATACGCGGCTTCGAGGATTTCCAGCGGCGGGATTGTCGCGGTGGAAATCGGCGCGTTGCCATGGTTCAGCCCGTCGCCCTCGGGTGATCCGCCATGACCGCCGCCGTAAAAGCTGAACATCACCCAGGGCTTG
This sequence comes from Ruegeria sp. YKSF070, assembly GCF_059612725.1. Taxonomy (NCBI): domain Bacteria; kingdom Pseudomonadati; phylum Pseudomonadota; class Alphaproteobacteria; order Rhodobacterales; family Roseobacteraceae; genus Ruegeria; species Ruegeria sp. YKSF070. The sequence continues at coordinate 4,804 of NZ_JBXWRD010000068.1, forward strand.
CCATTGCTGCGCCGCCCGGCGATGGAAAGCGCGTTGATCGTGCCATAGGCATTGGCCACCACCCGGTCCGGCACCGCTTGCGCAAAGGCACAGAACACGACGTCGATCATCCGCAGGATGGTCTCGGTATAGCCGCCGGTGGGCGCGGGAAATTCCGCCGACAGGATCGAGCCCTCGGGAACCGTGACCTCGATGGGCCGCATCACGCCCGCGTTGGCGGGCAGCAGCGGGAAGATGTGCTTGATGGCTACATAGACCGTGGCGATCGTGGTGGGCAGCGCGATATTGACCGGGCCCGCGCATTTCGGGGCCGAACCGGTGAAATCGAGATGCATCCGGTCGCCCCTGATCTCCAGCGCCACCCGGATCGGCAGCGGTGTGTCGTCGATCCCGTCGTTGTCGAGAAAATCCTCGGCCTCCCAACGCCCGTCCGGAATGGTTGCCAGCTCCGAACGCATCAGCCGCTCGGCCCGGATGCCCAGCGCGTCGAGCGCCGCATCGACCGTGCCTGCGCCATATTCGTCCAGGAGTTCATCCATCCGACGCACGCCCAGATCCAGCGCGCCCAGCTGGCCGTTCAGATCACCCTGCGCCGATTGCGGCAGGCGGGTGTTGCGCAGCAGGATGTCGATGATGTCCGGGTTGACCACACCCGCGCGCGCCAGACGCACGGGCGGCAGCACAAACGCCTCCTGAAACACTTCGGTGGCTGCCGGGTTGTAATTGCCCGGCACAGCGCCGCCCACATCGTGCCAATGCCCGACCGAGGCCAGCCAGCAGAACAGTTTCCCCTCCCGGAAATACGGGCGCACAAGTCGCATGTCGCTCAGATGCGTGCCGCCGATATGGGCGTCGTTGAAGATGAAGATATCGCCATCTGCCAGATCGCCATCCGCGGCGACCTTCTCGATCACCGCCTTTACGGCAAAGGACATGACACCGACAAAGATCGGCAGGCCCGATTTGCCCTGTACCAGCGTGTCGCCGGTTTCGGCATGGTAAAGCCCGTGGCTGGCATCATGCGCCTCGGCGATGATCGGGTTGAAGGCGGCGCGGAACAGGGTCGCGTCCATCTCGTCGGCGATCTGTTCCATGCGCCCGGCTAGAACCGACAGGGTGATCGGGTCGATCTCGCTCATGCCCGCCCCCGCATTTCGCCCATGTCGTTCCACACGTCCTGCCGGGTGATCCTGCCCGCTACCAGTTCGAACCGGTCGATGAAGCGGATGCCGGAAAAGGCGGTGCCATCGAGCCATTCGCCCGACAGCGTGCCACGGCAGTAGACGACCGAAGTATCGCCCGCACCGGGCATGGCGTCGAACCCATCATAGGTCTTGGTCACAAAGCTGTAGCGGGGACGCGCCCAGTCGATCAGCTCAGCAAGGTCGGTCATCGGGCCGGTGCCGGGGAAATACATGGTGAACCCGTCGCCCTGCATCGCGCGGGCAGCGTCCAGATCGCGCGCCTCCATCGCGGCCAGATAGACGCGCACCACCTCGGCCGGGTCGGGCAGGGCGGGGGCGGGGGTTTTCGTGTCGCGGCCGCGGAAATAAGCATCGGGCGCCATTTCGTGGATCATCACCGTGACCCCGTCCAGCGGCGCCGGCAGCACGAAGCGCACCGCATCCGTCAGAGCATGGCCCAGGCGGCGCTTGTCCTCTTCGCCATACCCTTTGATCAGGTGCAGTTCGACCACCGGCATCACATCCCTCCCCCGGATGAAAGCTGTATCATTGATAATACATTTAACCGGGATATAGTCAGAGGCAATTCTTTCCTTTCGAACGGGTCGAAAATGACAGAGCCGGGGATGCAGATAGGGGGCGGGGCGCAGATGCCCGCAGGCGCCAAATCGCGCCGCGTCTACCTGTCCTTGCTGGAACAGATTTCCGCCGGGCGGCTGGAGCCGAGCCGGAAACTGCCGGGCGAGGAACAGCTGGCCGAGGATTACGGCGTCTCTCGCGTGACCGTGCGCCGGGCGCTGGATGCGCTGACGGAAAACGGGTTCCTGTCGCGGCGCGCGGGCAGCGGCACCCGGGTGCGGTCGCGCCCCGCTGCGCCACAGCCGGTGACGATGGATTTCTCGACCCTGTTGCCGCAACTGGTGGAAATCGGGCGCAGCACCGAGGTGCGGCTGTTGTCGAGCCGCATGGATCAGGCCCCCGAGCATGTGGCGCGCGCGCTGGGCCTGGCGCCGGGCGAAGCGGTGCAGATCGCACAGCGAACCCGCAGCATCGGGGGAACGGCCTTTTCGCATCTGACCACCTATGTGCCGTCGCGCATCGCGGCGGGTATCTCGGACGAGGACCTCTCGTGCGAGCCGCTGCATGTGCTGCTGGAACGCAACGGCGTGCAGATCGCCGATGCGCGGCAGTCGGTTTCGGCCACCCTTGCGGGCCCCGAGGTGGCCTTGGCGCTGGGCTTGCCCGAAGGCGCGGCTTTGCTGTCGCTGGACCGGGTAGTGCGCGACGCCGAGGGGCGCGGGGTCGAGTTTCTGACCGGGCTTTACCGGCCCGACATGTTCCGCCTCGACATGAGCCTGGCGCGGGTTGATCATGGCGAGGGCCGCCATTGGGAACCGGCCATCACCCCATTGAAGGATACGCCCCGATGAGCGCGCCGCTGACCTTGCTGGACAGGCTCTGGTCGACACATGAGGTGCTGCGCCGCGAGGATGGCAGTTCGCTCCTTTGGGTCGACCGGCACCTTGTGCACGAGGGATCGCACCATGCCTTTGCGCGGCTGGCCGAGCGGGGCCTGCCGGTGGCCGAACCCGGCCTGACATTTGCGGTGGTGGATCACTATGCGCCCACGCGCCGGGCGGGGCCGATCGCCGATCCGGCAATCGCCCGCATGATCGAGACCCTGCGCGGCAATGCCGCTAGGCATGGCATCCGGCTCTTTGACCTCGATGATCCCGATCAGGGGATCGTGCATGTGGTCGGGCCTGAACAGGGATTAACGCTGCCCGGCCTGCTGATCACCTGCGGCGACAGCCATACCTCGACGCACGGAGCCTTTGGCGCGCTGGCCTTCGGCATCGGCGCGACCGAGGTGGCCCATGTGCTGGCGACCCAGACCATCTGGCAGCGCAAGCCGCAGGCGATGCGGATCACCGTTGACGGCGCTTTGCCCGTGGGTGTGTCGGCCAAGGATATCGCGCTCAACTGGATCGCGCGGCTCGGCGCCGACGGGGCACAGGGCCATGCGGTGGAATATGCGGGCAGCGCAATCCGTAGCCTGTCGATGGAGGGACGGATGACCCTGTGCAACCTGACCATCGAAGGGGGCGGGCGCATGGGGATGGTGGCCCCGGACGAGGTGAGTTTTGCCTATCTGCGCAACAGGCCGCAGGCGCCCCGGGGCGGGGACTGGCACAAGGCGCTAGACAACTGGCAGGCCCTGGCCAGCGACGCCGATGCGATGTTCTACCGTGATGTCGCCCTGTCGGCCGCGGAAATCGCGCCCATCGTGACCTGGGGCACCAGCCCCGAACAGGCCCTGCCCATTGATGCGTCCGTACCCATCCCCGACACATTGCCGCCCGCCAAGGCGCAGGCCGCCCGCGCGGCCCTTGATTACATGGGGCTGGTGCCGGGCCGCCCGCTGGCGGGCACGCCGGTGGATCAGGTGTTCATCGGCTCCTGCACCAATGGCCGGATCGAGGATCTGCGCGCCGCCGCCGCGGTTCTGGCCGGGCGCAAGGCGCGCGTGCCGGGGCTGGTCTCGCCCGGGTCCGCCCGAGTCAAGGCGCAGGCCGAAGAGGAGGGGCTGGACCGTGTCTTCACCGAGGCGGGGCTGGATTGGGTCGCGTCGGGCTGTTCTATGTGTGTGGGCATGAACGGTGATCTTGTCGCGGCGGGCAAGCGATGCGCCTCTTCCACCAACCGCAACTTTCGCGGCCGTCAGGGCAAGGGCGCACGCACGCATCTGATGTCACCGGCCATGGTGGCGGCCGCAGCAGTCACTGGCACGCTATGCGATGTACGGCCAATGTTGCAGGGGAGGCCAGTCTGATGGCGGGGTGGAGCGAACAGCGGGGCAAGGCGGTGCTGCTGCCAATGGCCAATATCGACACCGATCAGCTGATCCCGGCGCGGTTCATGTCGACACCGCGCGCCGAAGGCTATGGCCGGTTCCTGCTGCACGATGTGCGGCGCACTTCCGAAGGCGAGATGGACCCGGAGTTTCCGCTCAATGCCCATCCGGACGCGTGCATCCTTGTCACAGGACGCAACTTCGGCAGCGGGTCCTCGCGTGAGGCGGCGGTTTATGCGCTTGTGGATGCCGGGATACGCGTCGTTGTGGCGCCCAGTTTCGGCGACATCTTCGCAGGAAATGCGGTCAATAATGGCCTGCTTCCTGCCTGCGTGACAGAGGCGGATGCGGACCTGTTGACCAAGGCCCTGTCCTCGGGCGTGGGGAGCGGTGTCGCCGATCTGGCCTCGCGATTGCTGCGTATCCGGGGGGTGTCGGTTCCGTTCCAGTTGGATGATGTGTGGCGAACCAAGCTGCTGAACGGATGGGACGATATCGACCTCACCCGTCAACACGCCGCCGAAATCGCGGCCTATCGTGCTCGCCTCTGGTCTGAACCGGGGCGTTTCCCCTCGGACGAGTCGCCCTGACACTCGGTGCCGACATTTGAACAGGACCCGACCAGCGCCGCGGCATCGTCTGGCTTAGCGGGCGCGGGCAACGATAAATGACGCCGGCATTGGTGCGCGCCATTTGTCGCCGTTGCCGAAGCGAGCGCGAACTTTTTCGGCGACTGCCGCCTTGATCGCCGCATTATTCGCAGCGGGTTGCTGTGACAGCAAATAGCCGCCACGTGGCGCACCATTCTGGAAAATTTCAGCGAGCGTTCCTGGAGTGTCGAGTATCCAGTAACAGTCGACCTGTTGCTGCGTTTCCACGTCGAACCCTGCGTCCGACAAGATCGACTCTGCCATTTCCGCGTTGGCAAACTGATGGAAATTCGGGCTGTCCGGCATCTTGACAGAAGGATGACCGTGCTCTTGCACGCTGCTGTAGAATACCTGGAAAACGGGTGAGACATCCGGACCACACCAGGACGTCATTAGAAACTGGCCCTCGGGTTTCAGAACGCGGCGAATTTCCAGAAGTGCTTTGGGTTGATCCGGAATATGCATCAAACCAAAACTGCAAACGACAGTATCAAAACTGCCGCCCTCGAACGGCAAATCCTGGGCGTCGGCCTCGACAAAGTCTCCGCTCGGAAATCGCTCATGTGCGTGGGCGAGCATCTTTGCGGAAAAATCCGCCCCGGTCACAGAGTGCCCGGCGTTGGCAAGGGCTTGGGTGACATTGCCTTGCCCACAGCAGAGGTCGAGAACCCGGCCGGAGGAGCCAATGCCGGACAGGATGGAAGGAATGACCATGTCGCTCGCGGCCGAGAACATCGTGACATAGCCTGATGCGATGGCATCGTCAGACCAGCCTTTCGTTTCCAGTTCGGCGAAACCCTCGTATGACGTCACTTTACACCCAGCTCCTAAACCGCTTTCCGAAAACTTAACACGAGAAGGCGATTTTTGCGACGGAAGTTGCGAGAGGGGGAAGCTTGGAACGGGAAACTCTGGTACCGGCCTGGCTTGCGGCCAGATGGCGCACAGGCGGCAAATGCCTTGAGGTCATCATGTCGGAACCGGCTCGCCTGCTGAATACGCCGTGCAAAAGCGGTCAAAATGGCGTCCTTGGCTGGCCGGGAGCATCAGGTGACTTGGAACAGGCCTTGGCGTGCGGTGTATCGCCGCCATTTATGCCGACACCTGTCCGCACACCTTGCTGAACCGCCCAATGCCGCCCTAGATTGGACGCGGGCGCACGAGTGTCGCTACACGGGGGAATGGCCCGGGAAATGCCGAAAGGTGCGGTCTTGACCGAGAACACGTTTACCATTCGAAATCTCAAGAAGATTTACGGCCACGGAGATACCGCCGTGCATGCCCTGCGTGGTGTCGATCTGGATATTCCGGCGGGAGAGTTCGTGGTCTTGCTCGGGGCGTCGGGTAGCGGAAAATCGACACTCCTCAACATCATAGGCGGGCTCGACCGCGCCAGCGAAGGTACAGCATTGTTTCGAGATAGTGAGCTGACCACAATGTCGGACAGCGAGCTGACGCGATATCGGCGTGACCACGTGGGCTTTGTCTTTCAGTTCTACAACCTGATGCCCAGCCTGACCGCGCGCGAGAATGTCGAACTGGTGACCGAGATCGCCCGCAACCCGATGGACGCCGATACCGCGCTGGCGCTGGTGGGGCTGGCCGAGCGGGCCGACCATTTTCCCGCCCAGCTCTCGGGCGGCGAACAGCAGCGGGTCGCGATTGCCCGCGCGGTGGCCAAACAGCCCGAGGTGCTGTTCTGCGATGAACCCACCGGCGCGCTGGACAGTACCACGGGCCGGGCGGTGCTAAAGGTTCTGAAAGAGGTGAACGAGCGGCTGGGCGCCACCGTCCTGGTGGTCACCCATGCGGCCTCGCAGGCGGCGATGGCCGACCGGGTGATCCGGTTCGGCGACGGGCAGGTGATCGAGGTCAAGGTGAACGAGACCAAGCTGATCCCGGAGCAGATCGAATGGTAGGGGGGCTATGTCAGCGCTGAGCCGCAAACTCGGCCGCGATCTTTGGCGGATCAAGGGGCAGGCCGTCGCCATCGCCCTGGTGGTGGCGGTGGGTGTGCTGCTTCAGGTGATGCAAACAGGCCTAGTGCGCAGTCTCGACGAGACCCGGCGGGCCTATTACGAGCGCTACCGGCTGGCCGAGATCTTCGCCCCGGTCACCCGCGCGCCTGTCCATACGGCGGCGGAGTTGCGCAAGATCGACGGTGTCGCGGCGGTCGAAACCCGGGTTGCAGGTGCCGCGTTGGTCGACCTGCCTGGCGCGGCGGTGCCGGTGCGGGCACAGGTCGCCTCGCTGCCCGCTCAGGGCGCCCCCCGGCTGAACGATGTGCTGGTCACAGACGGGCGCGGCTTGTCGCGCGACCGGCCCGACGAAATTCTTCTTTTACAAGGGTTTGCCGAAGCGCATGGACTGCGGCCTGGTGACCTTATCAGCGCCACGATGAACGGGGCGCGGCACGACTTCACGATCTCGGGCCTCGCCGTCTCGCCCGAGTTCATCTATACTACCGCGCCCGGCGAACTGGTGCCCGATGACCGTCGCTTTGCCGTGCTGTGGATGACCCGAACCGCGCTGGAGGCGGCGTTCGACATGGATGGCGCCTATAACGAGGCGCTGCTGTCGCTGTCACGTGGGACCGAGCCCGACGCGGTGATGGCCGAGGTGAACCGGCTGCTTGATCGTTATGGCGGCACCGGCGCCTATCATCTCGACGATCTGCCCTCGAACAAATTCGTGGTCGAGGAGATTTCGGGCATCAAGCGCACCTCGAAAACGGTACCGCCGGTCTTCATGGCGGTGGCCGCCTTTCTTCTCTACATCGTGATCTCGCGCCTGGTCGATGCCGAGCGCAAGGAGATCGGGCTGATGAAAGCCTTTGGCTATACGAGTTGGGAGGTCGGGGCGCATTACCTCAAGATGGTGCTGGTGATCGCAGTTGGCGGCGCGGTGCTAGGCGGGGTGCTGGGCGTACTGGCAGGGCGGTGGATGGTTGATATCTACATGCTCTACTACAAGTTTCCCTTTCTGCTGTTCCGGCTCGATCCATCCAGTTTCGCCATCGGATTTGCCGTCAGTGTGCTGGCGGCCTCGGCGGGCGGGCTGCTGGTGCTGCGAAGGGTCTTTGCGCTGACGCCAGCGGTGGCGATGCGCGCCGCCGCGCCCGCCGACTACAGCCGCGCCCGCCCGCTGGGTGGCTGGTTGGGCCGGGTGCTGGATCAGCCCACGCGCATGGTGTTTCGCCGATTGACGCGCCAGCCGCTGCGCATGGGGGGTGCGATCGCCGGAGTGGGCGCGGCAACCGCGCTGGGGGCGGCGATGGCCTCGTTGTTGGCCGCCTATGACGCCATGGTCGAGACGAGCTTTGGCGTCATAGACCGCAGCGATGTCACCGTGACCTTCACCCATCCCATCGCCGAGCAGAGCCGGTATGACCTTGCTTCCATTCCTGGCGTCATCGAGGTCGAGCCGATCCGGATTGTCAGCGCGGTGTTGCGCAACGGGCGCCACAGCTATCGCGGCGCGGTCAACGGTATGACCGAGATGCCGCGCCTCTACCGTGCCGTCGATGCTGCCATGGCCGATATCCCGATCCGCCGCGACGGCATCATCCTGTCCACCGGGCTGGCCCGCGAGTTGGACATCCAGGCGGGTGACCGACTAATCCTCGACGTGCGCGAGGGCCGACGCCCCATCGTCGAGGTGCCGGTCAGCGGTGTCTCGGAAAGCCTGATCGGCTCACCCGCTTATATGGAGATCGGCGCGCTGAACCGGCTTCTGAAAGAGCCGCTGCGCATCTCGGGGGCCTTTCTGCGGGTCGATCCGATGCAGGGCGACACCATCTATCGCACCCTCAAGGACCGACCCATGGTGGCGGGGGTGGCGCTGAAATCCGAGAGCCGCGCCGCCTTGCGCGAAATGATGGACCAGGGTGCCGGTGCCATGCGTTATGTCATGGCGGTGATCGCCGGGGTGATTACATTCGGTGTCATCTACAACGCCGCGCGGGTGGCCCAGGCAGAGCGCGCGCGCGATCTGGCCGGGTTGCGGGTGCTGGGCTTTACCCGCGGCGAGGTCGCCTTTGTCCTGTTGGGAGAACTGGCGGTGGTGGTGCTGCTGGCACTCCCCTTAGGGGCACTTGGCGGCTACTGGCTGAATCTTGCGATCTCGGCAGGGTTCAGCACCGACCTCTATCAGATCCCGGCCAGTTTCGGATTGGCAGGTTTCGGCCAGGCGATGATCGTGGTGCTGATCGCGGCACTGCTGTCGGGTTGGCTGGTGAAACGTGATATCGACAGGACCGACCTGATCCTGGCGCTGAAAAACAGAGAGTGACGAACGTGGCCCGGCAAAAGAGACGATCCCGAAGCCTTCTGACCCTTGCAACTGCGCTTGGCGTGGCTGGGTTCCTGGTGTTTGCCTTCTGGCCGCGCCCGATGCTAGTGGATATGGCCGAAGTCCGGCAGGGCCGCATGGTGGTCACCATCGACGAAGAGGGGCGCACCCGCGTCAAGGAACCCTATGTGGTCTCTTCGCCCGTGTCCGGAGAATTGCAGCGCGTCACAGTCGAGCCGGGCGAGGTGGTCGAGCGTGGCAAGACCGTGGTGGCGCAGATGCGGCCCGCCAACCCCTCGGCGCTGGATGTGCGCACCCGCGAACAGGCCCATGCCGCCGTCACCGCTGCCGAGGCTGCGCTGCGCCTGGCACATGCCGATCTGAACGCGGCCGAGGCCAAGAAGGACTTTGCCGAGAGTGAGTTGGAACGCGCCCGCAAGTTGGTCGAGCGCGGCGTGACCAGCCAGGTCACATTGCAACGCGCTGAGCAGGAGGCGCGGGTGGCGCGGGCCAACCTGGACACGGTGGGTGCCGCCATCGCCATGCGCGAAGCGGAACTGGCCAATGCGCGCGCACAGCTGATCGGTTTTGACGACGCGGCGCTGGGCGCGGCCTTGGCCGAACGCAACCCGGATGGCTACAGCATCCCGCTGCGCGCGCCGATCGATGGCACGATCCTCAAGGTCATTCAGAAAAGCGAGACAACCCTGCCGGCGGGAGAGCCGATCCTCGAGATCGGCGATATCGAAGGCGATCTGGAGGTTATGGCCGAATTGCTCTCCTCTGACGCGGTGCAGGTGAAAACCGGCGACCCGGTGATCATCACCAATTGGGGCGGTGCCCGCGATCTGTCCGGCACCGTCATCCGGATCGACCCCTATGGCTATACCAAACACTCCGCTCTCGGGGTTGAGGAACAGCGCGTACAGGTCACCATCCAGTTCGAGACCCCCAGTGACGAGCGCGAGAACCTGGGCCATGGCTATCGGGTCGAGGTGCGGATCGTGGTCTGGGAGCGCGCGGATGCGCTGATCGTGCCCTCGGCGGCGATCTTCCGCCACGGCGACGCTTGGGCGGTGTTTGCGGTCGAAGAGGGGCGCGCGGTGCTGCGCGAGATCGAGGCCGGGCGCAACAATGGGCGCGAGGCCGAGGTCCTGTCGGGGCTAAAGCCCGGCGCGCGGGTTGTGCTGTTTCCGTCGGCGGAGCTGGTCGACGGAATGAAACTGGCGCAGCGCCAGCTGGATTGAGTGGCGCGCGGGATGGTCCCCGCGCGCCTTATGCCTCAGCTGCCTGCGGCAGTGGCGCGGCGCCACTTGGCCGGGCCGCTCTGGTGGATCGAATTGCCCTTTGTATCGACCGCGACGGTCACCGGCATGTCCTCGACCTTGAGCTCATAGATGGCTTCCATCCCTAGGTCCTGGAATGCCACCGGCTTGGCCGCCTTGATCGCCTTGGAGACCAGATAGGCCGCGCCCCCCACGGCAATCAGATAGGCCGCCTTGTGCTTGGCAATGGCCTCGATGGCGACCGGGCCGCGCTCGGCCTTGCCGACCATCACCTTGAGCCCGGTATCGCCCAGGATACGGTCGGTGAACTTGTCCATCCGGGTCGAGGTGGTCGGGCCCGCCGGGCCGATCACCTCGTCGCCCACCGCATCGACGGGACCGACGTAGTAGATCGCCTTGCCCTTCAGATCGACGGGCAGAGGTTCGCCCTTGTCGAGCATGTCGACCATCCGCTTATGCGCGGCGTCACGCCCGGTATAAAGCGTGCCCGAGAGCAGCAGCGTCTGTCCCGGTTCCAGCGCCGCCAGCGCGCTGTCGTTCAGATCGTCGAGGTTGAGCCGCGTCGCCTGCGCCCCCGCCGCATCCAGCAGGATGTCGGGATAAAGGTCCATCGAGGGCGGGGTGAATTCCGCGGCCCCCGAACCGTCGAGGGTGAAATGCACATGCCTTGTGGCGGCGCAGTTGGGGATCAGGCCGACGGGCAGCGAGGCCGCATGGGTCGGGAAGCTCTTGATCTTGACGTCAAGCACGGTGGTCACGCCGCCCAGGCCCTGTGCGCCGATCCCCAGCGCGTTGACGCGGTCATAGATTTCCAACCGCAGTTCCTCGGTCTTGTCCGAGGGGCCACGGCGGATCAGATCGGCCATGTCGAGCGGTTCGCTCAGCGCCTGTTTGGCCAGCGCCATCGCCTTGTCGGCATTGCCGCCCACACCGATGCCCAGCACGCCCGGCGGGCACCAGCCCGCGCCCAGCGTCTCGACCGTCTGCACCACCCAGTCGGCCACATTGCCCGAGGGGTTGAGCGTGGTGAATTTCGACTTGTTCTCGGATCCGCCGCCCTTGGCCGCGACCTCGACCTCGATCGTGTCGCCAGCGACCATCTCGACCGTCAGCATGCAGGGTGTGTTGTCGCCCGAGTTCTTGCGGGCGCCGAACGGGTCGACCACCACGCTGGCGCGCAGCGGGTTGGTGTCGCGCTGATAGCCCTGGCGGGTCCCCTCGTCGCAGATTTCTTGCAGCGAGCGGCTGAAATCGGTCTTGGCCTGCACCCCGACCTTGACGTGGATATTGGCGGCGCCGGTATCCTGACAGATCGGGCGGCGGCCCATGGCGCACATGCGCGAGTTGACCAGGATCTGCGCCATCGCGGCCTTGGCGCCGGGGTTTTCCTCGCGCTCCCAGGCGCTGGTCATGGCCCCGATGAAATCTGCCGGGTGGTAATACGAGATATATTGCAGCGCCTCGGCGATGCTTTCGATCATGTCGCTTTCGCGGATCACGCCCATGTCGGTCCTCCTGGGTGCGGCGGGCCGCGCCGGGGCGCGCGGGTTGCCGGGTTGCCTGATCTATGCGGGCGGCCGTGCAAAGCGGCCGGTTTCTGCGGGGTTTAGCGCGATTCCGGGGGGTGCTTCCATAGGGATATGCCCGGTGCGGCCTCGCGCCCCAATCGGGGCTTGTCTGTTCCGGGGCGCTGGCGCAGCCTGCGAGACAGAGAGACAGGGGAGAAACCGATAGATGCAGCAGCGTAGCGTGACAGCAGGCGTGCTCGAGGTCACCTATCTGGAGACCGGACCCGCCGATGGCTGGCCCTCTATCCTGAGCCACGGCTTTCCCTATGACGTGCAGACCTATACCGAGGCCGCACCGCTGCTGGCGGCGGCGGGCGCGCGGGTGATCCTGCCTTGGCTGCGCGGCTATGGCCCGACCAGGTTCCTTTCGCCCGACACGCCCCGCTCGGGCGAGCAGGCCGCGCTGGCCGCCGATCTTATGGCGCTGATGGATGCGCTGGGGATCGGACGCGCGGTGCTGGGGGGCTATGACTGGGGCGGGCGTGCCTCGTGCATTGTCGCGGCGCTCTGGCCCGACCGGGTCGAGGCGCTGGTGAGCGGCAATTCCTACAACATCCAGAACATTCCCCGCTCGGGCGAGCCCGAGGCGCCCGAGGTCGAGGCAAGTTTTTGGTACCAATACTACTTTCATTCCGAGCGCGGACGGCGCGGGCTGGAACGGGACCGGCGTGCGCTGGCCCGAACGCTGTGGCGCATGTGGTCGCCCACATGGGCGTTTGATGCCGCAGAGTTCGAGCGCACGGCGGCCTCGTTTGACAACCCCGATTTTGTCGAGGTGGTGATCCATTCCTATCGCCACCGCTTCGGTCTGGTGCCGGGCGACCCGGCCTATGCCGATATCGAGACGCAGCTGGTGGCCCAGCCCAGGATCAGCGTGCCGACGGTGGCAATCGACGGCAACCGCGACGGGGTGAACGTCGGAACCGCAGGGCATGCGACACAGTTCACCGGCCCGTTCGATTATCGGGTTTTCGAGGGTGCGGGCCACAATCTGCCACAGGAGCGGCCCCGAGACTGGGCACAAGCGGTGCTGGATGCGCGGGCAATGGCGCGCGCCTAACCTTTGCGCGGCATCCGGCGATAGGTGAACTCTGCCGCGTCCCCCTCGGCCAGCGCGGTCTCGAGCAGCGCGGTGACCTTGTGGTGATCGGGTGAGCGGGAGCAGACAGGATCGGTCGCCGCCGCGTCGCCGGCCAGCGCCAGCGCCTGGCAGCGGCAGCCGCCAAAGTCGATCCCGACCCGCTCGCAGCTGCGGCAGGTCTCGGGCAAGTGGTCGGTGCCGCGATAGGCGTTGAAGGCGGCGCCGTCATACCAGATCTCGCGCAGGGTTTTATCGGGGAAGCGGTCAAAGTCGAGATGCGGGATGGTCTCGGCCGCATGACAGGGCAGCACAGTGCCATCGGGCGCGATGTTCAAACCTGCCGAACCCCAACCGCCCATGCAGGCCTTTGGATAATCGGCGTAATAGTCGGGCGGCACGAAATCGAAGGCGAGCGTGCCGCGCAGCCGCGCCTCGGCCTCGGCCACGATCCGCTTGGCAGCCTCGGTCTGGGCGCGGCTGGGCAGCAGCGCGGCCCGGTTGCGGGTGGCCCAGCCGTGGAACTGCACGCAGGCCACTTCGAGCCGACGCGCGCCCAGCTCGATGGCCAACTCGATGGTGCGCTCCAGATCATCGAGATTGTGGCGATGCATCACCGCGTTCAGGGTCAGCGGGATGCCGCGCGCCTTGATCTCGGCGGCCACCGCCATCTTGCGGGCAAATCCCCCCTTGTAGCCGCCGAGGCGATCGGCCAGTTCGGCGGAGGTGCCCTGCAGGGACAGCTGGATATGGTCAAGCCCCACGGCCTCGAGCGCGTCGAGCCGCGCGGGGGTCAGCCCGATGCCACTGGTGATCAGGTTGGTATAGAGCCCTGCCTCATGGGCCGCGCGGGTCAGATCGACCAGGTCGGGACGCGAGGCGGGTTCGCCGCCAGAGAGATGTAGCTGCAATACACCCAGTTCGGCAGCCTCACCAAAGGCGCGTGCCCAGGTTTCAGTGTTCAGCTCGTTCTCCTTGCCGTGGAGCGCGAGCGGGTTCGAGCAATAGGGGCAGGCCAGCGGGCAACGATGGGTCAGCTCGGCCAGCATGGCGATGGGGGCGGGAACCGTCATCTCGGGCGCCTCGCCGCCGGAATTCGGCACGAATTCCGGCCCGGAAAACCAACGGTTTTCCGGATCGTTTTCCGTGCCGGAAAACGCCCCCCCGTCATGGTGCCACCATCAGGAAAAGACGGGCGCGCAGGCCTTGCAGAAAGGCCTGCACGTCCTGCTCGATCTCGGCCCGGGGCGCGTCATAGGCGGCCGCCAGTTGGTCCACCAGCGCCGCCAGGCTTGTCTGGCCGTCCACTCGTGACAGGATCGCTTCGCCCACCGCATCCAGCGCCACCGCCTTTTCCGGCGCCAGCAACACAACGCCGCCGCGCACCCGGTCCGTCACCAGCCGCACGCCGCGCGGCAGATAGGGGCGGTCGTTGGGGGCCAGCGCCAGCGTCATGCCATGCCCTCGCCAGGGCGCCAGGCGCCGGGGGGCACATGGCCGTCCACATAGGCGCCCCAGAGCGCGTCGAGCTGCGCCCAGAGCACGTCCGTCTTGAAGATCAGCGCCGCGCAGGCCAAGTCCGCCTTCTCGGGCGTATCCGCATGGTCCAGCACCCAGCCCAGCCCATAAGCGACGTCGCGCGGTGCCTCGCTCAGGCGTTTGCGGAAATAGCTCAGGCTGCTCTCATCGGCGAAATCATAGTGCCTGAGCAGCCCCTCGATGCGGTTCTCGTGGATTTTTGGCGCGAACAGCTCTGTCAGGGACGAGGCCACCGCCTGCAACAGCGGCTGTTCGCGTACATAGTGGATATAGGCCTCGACCGCGAAGCGGGTGGCGGGCAGGATACCGCGCCCCGAGGCCACGTAATCGGGG
>NZ_JBXWRD010000069.1:0-19517 GCF_059612725.1 Ruegeria sp. YKSF070
GCTGGCGCTGGTGGGCAAGGGCGTGGTGTTCGACACCGGCGGCATCTCGCTGAAACCCGCCGCTGGCATGGAAGACATGACCATGGACATGGGCGGCGCCGGTGTGGTCGCGGGCACCATGCGGGCGCTGGCGCTGCGCAAGGCCAAGGCCAATGTCGTGGGCCTAGTGGGCCTGGTCGAGAACATGCCCTCGGGCCGGGCCACCCGCCCGGGGGATGTGGTGAAATCCATGAAGGGCGACACGGTCGAGATCATCAACACAGATGCCGAGGGGCGGCTCGTGCTGTGCGACGTGATGTGGTACGCGCAGGAGCGGTTCAAGCCTTCGGGCATGATCGACCTTGCCACCCTGACCGGTGCCATCATCATCGGGCTGGGTCACGAGAATGCCGGCGTCTTCTCGAACGACGATACACTGTGCAACGCTTTCCTGAAATCTGCTGGCGAAGAGGGCGAGGGCGCCTGGCGGATGCCGCTTGGTCAGGCCTATGACGATATGTTGAAATCGCGCATCGCCGACATGAAGAACGTGGGCGGGCGCCCGGCGGGCTCGATCACCGCGGCGCAATTCCTGGCCCGCTTCGTGCAAGAGGGCACGCCCTGGATCCATCTCGACATCGCCGGGGTCGCCTCGGTCACCGCCGAGACCGACATGGCGCCCAAGGGTGCCACCGGCTGGGGCGTGCTGGCGCTGAACCGTCTGGTGGACCGGCTGGCAGAGTGATCCGATGGGGGCCGCCTATTTCTATCACCTGACCCGCAACCCGCTGGAGGCAACGCTGCCGGTGCTGCTGACCAAGGCACTGGGCGCGGGCTGGCGGGTGGCGGTGCGGGGGACCGATCCGGGGCGGCTGGGCTGGCTGGACGAAAAGCTGTGGCTGGGGCCCGATGACGGGTTCCTGCCGCATGGGCTGGCAGGTGGCGCCCATGACGCCGACCAGCCGGTGCTGCTGACCACCGGCGCCGAGGCGCCCAATGGCGCGCGATGCGTGATGAGCGTGGATGGCGCCTCGGTCACCGCAGAGGAGGTCGCCGCGCTGGAGCGGGTCTGTATCCTGTTCGATGGCACCGATCCGCAGGCGGTCGAGGCCGCGCGCGGTCAGTGGCGGGCTCTGACTTCGGCGGGCTGCGCGGCGCAATACTGGTCCGAGGAATCGGGCCGGTGGGAGAAGAAGGCCGAGGCGGGCGGCTGAGCCTGCCGGGCCGCTCTGGTTGTTTTTCGTTGATATCTGCGGGGATCTGACCGATAGGGGCAGGGTCGCGCCTGTCGCGGTCCAAGGCGCCCAGTGCAGGTTGTGACACTGGCCCGTCGGTGCGCAAGCAATCTGTTGTCATGGCCCAATCGCCCCGCCGGGGCCTGAACCGATGGCAGGGCCAGATGACCGATACCTCCGTTTCCCGCAACGCGGCGACCGCCTCCGCGCCGATCCGCCTGATCAAGCGTATGGCGCTGGTCCTGTTCGGGCCGTTCTATTTCCTGTTCATCGCCTTCGTGCCGCTGCTCTGCGCCCGACGGCACGGCTTTCGCGGTTGGTATTGGCGGCTGGTCAAGCGCGCCTGTTCGCGGCTGTTGTGGTTGCTGGGCATCCGGGTCGAGATCACCGAGGCCGAGCGCGCAGCGCTGGCACAGGATCGCGACAGCATCATCGTGATCAACCATCGCAGCCATCTGGACGGGTTCGCGCTGATGGACGCGGTGCCGGATGCGAAATGGTTCACCTTTGCCGCCAAGAAGGAGCTGTGTCGCCACCCGCTGCTGCGTACCGGTTTCACCGGCGCCGGACTGGTCGAGATCGATCGCAAGAACGGCAGCTTGGCGATGGAGACGCTGGGCGCGGCGGTGCGCGAGATGCCCGCCCGCCGCTCGGTGGTGCTGTTTCCCGAGGGCACCCGAGCACACGGCGAGTCGCTTGGCCCGTTCAAGGCGGGCGCGGTTCTGGCTGCGCGCGATAGCGGTCGCAGCATCCGGCCCATCGTCATCCACGCATCGGACCGCCTGTTGCCGCGCGGTCGCTTCCTGCCCAAAGGCGGGGTGATCCGGGTCGAGGTGCTGGAGCCCTTTGTCTGCGACCCTGCCGCGCCGGTCGATGCCGATGTGGCACGACTGCGCGCGGCGATGCTGGCGGGGTTCGACCGAGCCTGAGGCGCGGCCTCAGCCCGCCAGCTGCCGCATCAACCGCCCCGGCGCGTCCGGCAGGGTTAGCCCGGCCTGCGTCGCCATGTGCCAGGCCAGCGCCAGGTTGGAACTGACCACCGGAATGCCCAGCTCTGCCTCGATCTCGTCGATCACATCCAGCGTGCGCAGATTGGTACAGCTCAGGAACAGCCCGTCCAGACCGCCGCGCCGTCCAAGGTCCAGCGCCGCCGCCCGGATCGAGGCCGGATCGATCCGCGCTACCCGCGCCTCGCTCGCCTCGCCGAAACTGAGCGTTTCGGGCGTCTCGACCCCCGCCGCGCCCAAGGCGTGCCGCACAGGTTCGGCCACTGAGGCGACATAGGGCGAGACAATGCCCAGCCGGGTGATGCCCAACGCACGCAGCGCGGCGCGCGCCGCGGTCAGCGGATCGGTGCTGGCCTGTGTGTCGCAAGCGCCCCGGATCAACTCCGCCACCCGGTCAGGTCCTATCATCGTGGCGCCCGAGGTGCAGGCATAGCCCACGGTCGAAAACGCCACCGAGGGCGGCAGCAGGCTGGCCGAGTACGGCAGATCGCGCTCCATCTGGCGCAGGGTCTCGGGCGTCACATCCGCACCCGAGGGGATGCGGGTGACATAAAGCGCCTGATCGCGGGCGGCAAAGAGGCGCTGGAAATCCTGCTCGACCGTCTCGTCGGCCTGCAACACGATCAGCCCCAGCGTGGCGGCGCTGCCGATCGGGGCGGTGAGGTCATAGGGAAAATGGGTCATCGGGTGTGGCTCCGGTCAGGGCAGGCTGGTGCCAGAATGCACATGAATGACCCGCCCGGGCAGCGCCGGATGCGTCACGCGGCGGCACGACCGCGACCGTTCAGCGGGCCAGCACCAGGGTTCCACCCGCGATCTGGATACTGCTGAACCGTTGCAGATAGTCCATACCCAAGAGCGATTCACTCATCTCGCCCTCGTTCACCCAGGCGGTGACGCCCTGATCGGTGAACCCGCCCAGCTGCACCTGGCCCAGTTTCACCGGCGCGGTGCGCACCTCGCCATTGGCGGTATAGGCGCGGCCGAAGTAGTTGAGTGCCGCTGTGTCGATGCCCAGCCGTTCGGCATCCGCATGGCTCAGCACCACCTGGCTGGCGCCGGTATCGACTAGAAAGCGCAGCGGTTTGTCCTCGACGATAAGGGTGGCATAGTAATGGCCGTCCGGGCTGCGCGGGATCTCGACCCGGTTGTCGCTGACCGACATCCGGGGTGTGCCCGCCACTGTGCCGCGAATGTCGTCCCACAGGCCCACCACCGCGATCACGCCGATGAAGATGAACAGCCAGGCCATCGCCATCTGCATGGCTTTGCCCAGACTGGCGCGTCGCTGGCTGATGAACCAGAACAAGAGCGCCGCGACAAGCAGCATCAGGTAGATCAGGCGGGCGAAATCGTCTGCGACCATGGAGGGCCTTTCCTGTGGATTTTCCCTCGATATGGGGCGTCAGCCGGCAAAGCCAAAGGCCCTGAGTCCATCAAGGATGAATTGCACCGCCAGCGCCGCCAGCAGCATGCCCAACAGGCGAGTGACAACATTCAGCCCGGTCTTGCCCAGAAGTCGCCCCAAGAGGCCGGAAATGAGATAAAGGAAGAGCACTACCGCAAGCACTGCCAGCATGACTGCAATCACCGTGGCCAGACCCTCGGCGCCCGGATGCTGGCCTGCCAGCAGGATCATGGTGGCGATCGAGCCGGGGCCGGCGATCAGCGGAATGCCCAGCGGGAACACCGAGGGGTCGGCGTGCTCCTCGGCCTCGGCCCGATCCTCGCGCCGCTTGGTGCGTCGCTCGAACAGCATGTCGAGCGCGGTGAGGAACAAGAGCACACCGCCCGCCACGCGAAAGGCGGGCATCGAGATGCCGACAAAGCCCAGCACCGCCTCGCCAAAGGCGGCGAACATTGCAAGTATCCCCGCCGCCGTCAGGCAGGCGCGCAGCGCGATGGCGCGTTTGGCACGGCTGTCCATGCCCTGGGTCAGCGCCATGAAGATCGGCGTCTGGCCCGGCGGGTCGATCACCACGAACAGCGTGGTAAAGGCGGTGATCAGAAAGGCCGTGTCGAGCATGCCCCCTCCGTCTGGTTGGTGGCGCCGAGATCGAACCGTTTGCCCTCGGCGCCGTCAAGCGCGCGCCAGGTCTGAAAGCCCAAAGCGGTGTAATAGGCCAAACCTTCGGTGTTGGTGGCGCCGATACTGGCGTCGATATGGGCCAGCCCGGCGCGCTGCGCCTTGGCCAGCGTTTCGGAAAACAGCGCCCGCCCGATGCCGCGGCGGCCCGTATCGCCCGCCACATAGGTGCCGATGATGCCCCAGCCGGCGGGCAGGTCATAGTCGTTCTGCTCTCTCGCAACCTTCAGCGACTGAAAACCGAGGATGCGCGCGCCCTCGCAGGCCACGGCACAGCTCAGCCGGTTGGGATGGGCGATGTAATGGGTCAGAACGGTCGCGGCATCGCCCCGACGGGCACTGTTCCAGCCGGTGAGGATAGGTAGCAGTACCGCACTCATCGCGGCGGCATCCGCCGCTTCTGCCTGTCGGACGATCATGAGGCCTGCGCCGCGTCGAGTTTTTCCTGCGCGTCCATCCACAGGGTTTCGGCCCGCTCCATCGCGTCCTTCAGTTCCGCATATTTGCGGTTCCAGACTTCCAGATCACCGACCTTGTCATCAGCGTAAAGCGCGGGATCGGCCAGTTTGGCGGCCAGTTTCTCGTGCATGTCGGCCAGTTTCTCGACCCGCTCCTCGCATTTGCGCAACTCGGCCCGCAGCGCCAGCACCGTGTCGCGGCTGGCGCGCTTGGGCTTGGCCTCGACCGGTTTGGCTGGCTCCGGCTTGTCGCGCGCCAGAAGAAAGTCGCGATAGGCCTCAAGATCGCCCTCGAAGGGTTTTACCGACCCGTCCGAAACCAGCCACAGCCGGTCGGCGACAAGGGTCAACAGGTGCATGTCGTGGCTGACCAGGATCACCGCGCCGGTATAATCGGTCAGCGCCTCGACCAGCGCCTCGCGGCTTTCGATATCAAGGTGGTTGGTCGGCTCGTCGAGGATCAGCATATGGGGCGCGTCAAGGGTGGCGATCAGCAGGCTGAGGCGCGCCTTTTGCCCG
The DNA here is from genome assembly GCF_059612725.1 of Ruegeria sp. YKSF070. NCBI lineage: Bacteria > Pseudomonadati > Pseudomonadota > Alphaproteobacteria > Rhodobacterales > Roseobacteraceae > Ruegeria > Ruegeria sp. YKSF070. The sequence continues at coordinate 5,285 of NZ_JBXWRD010000069.1, forward strand.
CCCGAGAGCCGCCCCACCGCCGTTTCCGCCTGCTCGGCGCCAAGGCCGAAGCCCGCCAGCCGCGCCCGCCATTTGGCGGGCGTCTCGCCCGGGCGCAGGCGGCGCAGGTGGTCGAGCGGGGTTTCGTCCACATACAGCTCGTCGACCTGATGCTGGGCGAAATAGCCGATCCTGAGTTTGGGCGAGCGGGTCATCCGCCCCGCCATCAGCGGCAGCCGGCCCGAGAGCAGTTTCGACAGGGTGGATTTGCCCTGGCCGTTCTTGCCCAACAGCGCGATCCGGTCGTCCTGGTCGATGCGCAGGTTCAGCCGTTTCAGGACCTCGGTCTGCCCATATCCTGTCACCCCGCCTTCGAGATGGATGATCGGCGGCGACATCTCCTCGGGTTTGGGAAAGGTGAAGGCGCGCAATGCGGCCTCTTGCGGGCTGCTGATCGGCTGCATCCGGGCCAGCGCCTTGAGGCGGGATTGCGCCTGTTTGGCCTTGTCCGCCTTGTAGCGGAAGCGGTCGACGTAAGATTGCAGATGCGCGCGGCGCGCCTCCTGCTTCTTGGCCATCGCCTGGGCCTGGGCCAGGTTTTCGGCGCGCTGGCGGGCGAACTGGTCATAGGGCCCCTGGTAGAGGGTCAGCTTGCGGTCCTCCAGATGCAGGATCGCGCCCACGGCGCGGTTCAAAAGCCCGCGGTCGTGGCTGATGATGATCACCGTATGGGGGTATTTCGCCAGATAGCTTTCCAGCCACAGCGCCCCTTCGAGGTCGAGATAGTTGGTCGGTTCATCGAGCAGCAGCAGATCGGGCTGGGAAAACAGCACCGCCGCCAGCGCCACCCGCATCCGCCAGCCGCCCGAGAAATCGGAGCAGGGTTTGAGCTGTTCGTCATCGTCGAACCCCAGCCCCTTGAGGATCGAGGCGGCGCGCGCGGGCGCGCTCCAGGCGTCGATATCGGCCAGTCGGGTCTGCACCTCGGCGATGCGGGTCGGGTCGGTGGCGGTTTCCGCCTCGGCCATCAGCGCGGCGCGCTCGGTATCTGCGGCCAGCACCGTGTCGATCAGCGATACGTCCGAGGCGGGCGCCTCTTGCGCGACGCCGCCGATGCGGGCGCGGCGGGGCAGGGCGATGGTGCCGGTCTCCAGCGCCAGCTCGCCCCGGATCAGGCGGAACAGCGTGGTTTTGCCGGTGCCGTTGCGACCCACCAGACCGACCTTGTGGCCATCGGGAATGACGGCGCTGGCGCCGTCGAACAGCGGCCGGCCCTCGACCGCGTAAGTGATGTTATCGATCCTCAACATGGGCGCGCTCATAACAGACAGGTGAGGGGGCCGCCAGCGGCTTGGGCCCGTTGCGGGGATGGTCAGGCGCAAGCGGCCGTGATAGCGCAGAGATAGCGCCCCATCCGCCGGATCCCGCCAATGCGTCCTGCCACCAACCCGCCGCATCTGATCACGCTTGTTCTCGCCACCGCACTGGCGGTCCTGACACTGAACATGTTCCTGCCGTCACTGGCGCATATCGCGTCGGATTTCGGGGTGGATTACGCGTTGGCGAACCTGTCGATTGCCGGATACCTGATCGTCACCGGGGTGTTGCAGCTGATCATGGGCCCCTTGTCCGACCGCTATGGGCGGCGTCCGGTTCTGTTGTGGTCGATGGGCGTGTTTGCGCTGGCCTCTGTCGGATGCGCGCTGGCCGAGGATATCTGGGTCTTTCTTGGGTTCCGGATGGTGCAGGGCGCGGTGATCGCGGGGCAGGTCCTGCCGCGTGCGGCGCTGCGCGATCTCTACCCGCCGTCACAGGCGGCGGCGCGGCTGGGGCAATTGTCGATGGCGATGGCGCTGGCGCCGATGCTGGGCCCGATGCTGGGCGGCGTGCTTGAGAGCCTGTTCGGATGGCGGGCCGGCTTCGTTCTCTATGCTGTCATGGGGTTCGGAATGCTGGCACTCGTCTGGGCGGATATGGGCGAGACCAACCAGAACCGCTCGGCCACCTTCGGGGCGCAGATGCGGCAATACCCCGAGCTGCTCGGATCTCGCCGGTTCTGGGGCTACAGCCTGTGCGCCGCCTTCTCGGTCGGGGGCTTTTATGCCTTCATCACCGGGGCGCCAATGGTGGCTGCGGCCGCGTTTGACCTCAGCCCGGCGATGCTGGGCCTTGGTATCGGTATCATCACTCTGGGGTTCATGGCGGGCAACTTCGTCACCGGGCGTATCGCGCCGCGCGTGGGGCTGATGCCGCTGATCGTGGCCGGGCGCTGGGTGGCGAGCCTGGGGCCGCTGTTGGGGCTGGTGCTGTTTATTGTCGGGCTTGGGTCGGTCTGGGTATTCTTTGCTTCGGCCATATTCGTGGGCTTCGGCAACGGGCTGACGTTGGCCAATGCCAATGCCGGGTTGATGTCGGTGCGTCCGCATCTGGCGGGCAGCGCCTCGGGCCTGTCTGGCGCTCTGACCGTTGCACTGGGGGCGGCGCTGACCACGGCCACGGGCGTGATCGTGAACGCTGGAAATGCGCCCTATGCCGTTCTGGGGTTGATGCTGGCCGCCAGCCTGCTCAGCCTTGTCGCCGCGCTCTACACCCGTTGGGTAGACCTGCGCGACCCATTGGTCGAGACCTGACCGGGCAATCCCGTATCAGGTCCGGGATTTGCCATCATGGCACTTTCCTTGCGTGCCCCATCGTGCTAGGCGGCGCGCGATACATCCGGCGCGAAAGGCGCGCCGCCAGATTCAAGGAGAGCCCCGATGGCACTGGAACGTACCTTCTCGATCATCAAGCCCGATGCAACCCGCCGCAACCTGACCGGCAAGATCAACGCCAAGTTCGAGGATGCCGGCCTGCGCATCGTCGCGCAGAAGCGCATCCACATGACCAAGGAACAGGCCGGCAAGTTCTATGAAGTGCACGCCGCCCGCCCGTTCTATGACGAACTGTGCGAATTCATGTCCTCGGCCCCGGTCGTGGTGCAGGTTCTGGAAGGCGAGAACGCCATTGCCAAGAACCGCGAAGTGATGGGCGCCACCAACCCCGCCGACGCGGCCCCCGGCACCATCCGCGCCGAGTTTGCCGAGTCGGTCGGTGAGAACTCGGTCCACGGCTCGGACGCGCCGGAGACCGCCGCGGTCGAGATCGCCTATTTCTTCTCGGGTATCGAACTGGTCGGCTAAGCCGCCGGTCTGCGGACCTGAACGAACAGGAAAAGCCGCCCCGTCTTCGAGGGCGGCTTTTTCATTGGGCCGGGAGGGGGCGCTGCCCCCATCGCGCCAAGGGCGCGATTCCCCCGGGATATTTTCGGCAAGAGGAAAGCGCAGATGTGCGTCAGGATTGCGGGCGCAGATCCTCGGGGCGGACACGGACGCCCAGCGCGTCGAGCTCTGCCACCAGTTTGCTGGCCGGGGCGGGTTTGGTCGCGGCCTTGATCGCGTCGAAGCGGGCGCGCAGCTCGGCCTTTTCCTTGCCCTTGCAATCGTTCCAGGGGCGGCCTTGCAGTCCCATCACCAGCACATAATAGCCAATGAAATGCGGTTTGCTGCCAGCGGCCAGCAGCCGGGCATAGGCCGCATCGGCGCCAAGCGCGCGCAGCTCTTCGGCCGAGTGGATACCGGCACGGGCACAGGCTTCGTCCATGGCGGGGCCAAGATTGCGGATCGAGGAAACGGGATCGGTCATGGCGCCACCCTAACCTCCGCCGCTCGGCATGTCACCGGCGGGTGTCAGGGGCGGACTGCGCGCCCGCGCCGCAGGTCGCCATCTGGCATGCAGCCGCGCGCCTCTCTATCGTGTGGGCAGGCGGTGCGGGCACGACATGGCCCGAAGAACCAGAGGGAGGAATGGAATGAGCGATGGGTTAACGGCGGAGGAGATCGGAAAGCTGGACCTGACAGCACCGCCGCCCGGGTTTCTGGAGGATCCATTTTCGTTCTACGACGCGCTTCTGGCCCATGCGCCGGTATTGCCGCAACCGGACGGCTCGGTGCTGCTCAGCCGGTATGCCGACCTGGACCGCATCTATCGCGACACAACGCTTTATTCCTCGGACAAGAAGGCGGCGTTTGGTCCCAAATTCGGGGTCGGCTCGCCGCTGTTCGAACATCACACCACCTCGCTGGTGTTCAACGACCCGCCGCTGCACACGCGGGTGCGCAAGATCATGACCTCTGCCCTGACGCCGCGCGCCATCGCGCGGATGGAACCGGGGCTGATCGAGACGGTGGATCACCTGCTGGACGCAATGTCCGGGCGCGACCAGGTGGACCTGATCGCCGATTTCGCCTCGACCATTCCGATCCAGATCATCGGCAACCTGCTGGATGTGCCCATGGACGAGCGCGGGCCGCTGCGAGACTGGTCGCTGATCATCCTGGGCGCGCTCGAACCGAAGCTGAGCGCCGAGCAGCTGGCGCAGGGCCAGCAGGCGGTGACCGAGTTCAAGACATATCTCGAGGATCTGGTGGCACGGCGCCGCGCCAGACCGGGCGATCCCGAAACCGATGTGCTGACCCGGCTCATTCGGGGCGAGGGCGCCGATCAGCAACTGTCGGAAATCGAGCTGCTGCAAAACTGCATCTTCATCCTGAATGCCGGGCACGAGACCACCTCGAACCTGATCGGCAACGGGCTGGCGTTGTTGCATGACTTCCCAGAGGAACGCGCCCGGCTGCTGGCCGATCCGGCGCTGCTGCACTCGGCGGTCGAAGAGATCCTGCGCTTCCGCTCGCCCAACCAGCTGGGCAATCGCGAGACTACCGCGGAGATCGAACTGGACGGGCTTCGCCTGCCCAAGGGGACCAACCTGCATCTGTGCATCGGGGCGGCCAATCGCGACCCGGCGGTGTTCGACGATCCGACCCGGTTCGACATCGCGCGCAAGCCGAACCGGCATCTGGCTTTTGCTGGCGGGCCGCATGTCTGTGTCGGGCTGACGCTTGCCCGACTCGAAGGGCGGATCGCACTGGGCCGGCTGCTGGAGCGGTTTCCCGACTATCGCCTGCTGGACGGCCGTGTGCCCGGCGGGCGCATCCGGTTTCATGGCTACGCCGAGCTGCCCGCGCGCCTGTGAGCGGGCAGGGCCGGCTCAGGCACCGCGCGGCAGGGTCAGGCGCGCCTCAAGGCCCGGCGCGCGGTTTTCGGCCTCGAAGCTGCCGCCGTGCATGCGGGCGATGGCGGCAACCAGCGCCAGGCCCAGACCCGAATTGCCGCCCGTACGCGACGGGTCGAGCGTGACAAAGGGGTCGGCCAGGCGCGACAGGTCCTCCTCGGGGACGCCGGGACCATTGTCGCGCACAGCCAGTACGATGTCCGTGTTGGTTTCGGACAGGGTCAGCGAGACCGTGCTGCCCGCTGGCGCATAACGCAGCGCATTGTCGAGCAGGTTGGACAACGCCTGCGCGAGCAGGGCCGGGTGACCGGGCAGGGTCGCCGCGTCGGCCTCGACCGTCAGGGTAACGCCGGTTTCGGCGGCGAGCGGTTCATAGAACTCGCCCAGATTGCGCGCCAGCGCAGCTAGGTCCACCGGCTCGAATTCCTCGCGCCCCAGCCCCGCCTCGGCGCGCGAGATCTCGGTCAGTTGCGAAAAGACCCGCAACAGGTGGTCCACCTCGGCCAGGGCGCGGGCGCCGTCGGCGCCGCGCTCGTCAGGGTCGCGGTTGGGGTCGGTCAGCGTCTCGACCCGCTGGCGCAGCCGCGACAGGGGCGAGCGCAGGTCATGGGCGATTGAATTCGAGGTGGTGCGCAGGTGGCCCACCAGCTCCTCGATCCGGTCCAGCATTTCGTTCAGGGTTGCCGCCATGCGGTCGAACTCGTCCCCGGTACCGCGCAGCGGGATGCGGCGGCCCAGATCGCCCGAGACGATCTCTCCGGCGGTGCGCGAGATGTCCTTGAGCCGCGAGAACACCAGTCGTGTCAGCAGCCAGCCGGTCAGCAAACTGAGCGCCAGCGCCGCCAGCAGCGCCAGCCCGACCGAGCGCAGCAGCACCCGGTCGAATTGCCGCCGGGCCGAGGCGTCGCGACCCACCAGCAGCCCCTCGCCACCGGGCAGGCGGATCGAAGCGGCCGAGACCGGCACGCTCTCGCCGGATTCGGTGCGGATCAGGTCCAGTTCGATCCAGCCGCTGCCCGCAGTCACGCCGGGAGGCCAGCGCACCAGATTGCCCGCCAGCACCGCACCGCCGCGATCGGTCAGCAGGTAAAGCGCGTCGCGCTCGCTGGCGTCCTGGCTGCGCCGCTCGATCGCGGTCAGCAGGCCGATGACGCCCAGTCGCTGGTATTCATCCGCCAGCCCCGCCAGTTCGGCGGTCACGACCGAGCGGGTCTCGCCCGCGATGGTGCGGTTGGCGGTGACATAGACCAGCGCCAGCACCGCAACCGTCATTGCCGTGCTCAGCACCATGCTGAGCAACACCAGCCGGGTGCGGGCATTTCGCATCAGGACCAGCGGCTTAGCCATCGGAGATCATGTAGCCCGCACCGCGCACCGTGGTGATCAAAGGCACGTCTGCGCCCTCGTCGATCTGGCGGCGCAGTTTCGAGATGTGCACGTCAACGATATTGGTGTTGGGGTCGAAATGGTAATCCCAGACCCCCTCCAGCAGCATGGTGCGGGTGATCACCCGGTTCTTGCGGCGCAGGAAGAATTCGAGGATCTGGAATTCGCGCGGGGTCAGGGTGATCTCGCGCCCGGCGCGGGTCACCTTGCGGCGCATCAGGTCCATCTCCAGATCGCGACAGGTCAGCATCGCAGCTTCTTGCGTGTCCTGCGGGCGGCGCAGCAGCGCCTCGACCCGGGCCAGCAGCTCCTGAAACGAGAAGGGTTTGACCAGATAGTCGTCGGCCCCGGCACGCAGCCCCTTGACGCGCTCGTCCACCGCGCTCATCGCCGTCAGCATGATCACCGGGGTGTTCAGCCCGGCGGCGCGGACCGACTTGATCAGCGCCAGCCCGTCAAGCCCGGGCAGCATCCTGTCCAGCACCATCGCGTCAAAACCGCCATCGGTGGCGTGATAAAGCCCCTCGCGCCCGTCCCCGGCACATTCCACGGCAAAGCCTTCCTCGGCAAAACCTTTGGCCAGGAACTCGCGCGTTTCGGGGTCATCCTCGACGATCAGCACACGTCGGCTCATCTCAATGGTCCTCTTTTCTGATGGATATACAGGGGCGAGGCAGCAAATGCACGTGCCGGGCGCGGATGGGACGCGCCCGGCAGATCCGGGACCGAAAGGCACATAACATGGCCCGGATCCAAACCCGGCGCGCGGGGGCACGGCCGGGTCAGCGACCTGTGGGTCAGGTGATTTTGACCGCGAGGAAGATCTGGTTGCCGCTCCGGTTGATCAGCATCAGCGCCGGATCGGTCTTTTCGCTCTCCAGCGCCTTGGCCAGTGCTGCCGGGCTGATGGTATCGCTGCCGCCCAGCCGCAGGATCACGTCGCCCGGGCGCAAACCGGCGCGGGCGGCGGGGCCGTCGGGCGCGATATCGGTGATCAGTACGCCGCCGGTGTCGCTGTCCAGCCCGGCGCCCTTGCGGGCCTCGTCGCTCAGCGGCGAGACGGTCAGGCCCAGGCCGGGCGCGTCGGCCGGGCCCTCGGCGCTGGCCGGGATCACCTCGGCGCTGGCCTGATGGGTGCCGATGGTGACGGTGATATCCTGCGCCTTGCCATCGCGCATCACCCGGATACTGGCACGGGTACCGGATTCGGTCGCGCCCACCAGCCGGGGCAGGTCGGCGCTGCTGCGCACCGGTTTGCCTTCGAAGGCGACGATCACGTCACCGGGGCGCAGGGTGCCGTCCGAGGGGCCATCGGCCACGACCTCGGACACCAACGCACCGGTGGTCCCGTCAAGGCCCAGCGCGGCGGCGATATCGGCGCCAAGGTTCTGGATCGACACGCCCAGCCAGCCGCGATCGACCTGACCGTCCTCGCGCAAGTCCGAGATCACGTGATCGACGATGTTCGAGGTGACGGCAAAGCCCAGACCCACTGAACCGCCCGAGGGCGAATAGATCACCGAGTTCACGCCCACGACCTCGCCCGCCATGTTGAACAGCGGTCCGCCCGAATTGCCCTTGTTGATGGCTGCGTCGGTCTGGATGAACTCGGCATAGGGTCCGTCCGAGATATTGCGCCCCTTGGCCGAGACGATGCCGGTAGTCACGGTCGAGCTGAGGCCAAAGGGGTTGCCCACGGCCACCACATCCTCGCCCACGCGGATGGCGTCGCTGTCGCCCAGCGAGACGGCGGGCAGCGCCTCGCCCGCCTCGATCCGCAGCAGCGCCAGATCGGTCAGCGGGTCGGTGCCGACCACCTGGGCGGTGAATTCGCGGTCATCGCTGAGGCGGACAGTGACCCGGTCGGCGCCGTCCACCACGTGATTGTTGGTGACGATATAGCCCTCGGCATCAAGGATGAAGCCCGAGCCGAGCCCCTGGCGTGGGCCGCTATCGGGCATCGGCATGCCGCGCGGGCCGCCGAACTGGTGAAAGAACTCCTCGAACGGGGTGCCTTCGAAGGGCGAAGGCTGGGCGCCGGTCGGGCGCGGCGCCGCGTTCTGGCTGGCCAGCACGGTCACCACGCTGGGGGCGACCTGTTCGACCAGATCGGCCAGCGCCGCGTCTGCATGGCCGGGCAGGGCGGTCGTGGCCATCAGCAGCGCGCCCAATGCGGGGGCGGCCGCCCAGTTGGGAAGCGAGGGGGTCAGCTTGCGGGACATGCGAATGTTCATCTTGATCTCCTGTCTCGATGTCCGGTCCGGGCCGGGTTCGGATCAGAGATAGCCGTGCATTCTGAGGTGGGGCTGAGGCAGGGATTAAGATTTCTTAATCCGCCTTCACCGATCGCAGGCGGCATGCAGGGCGGCGGATCATGCGGATGTGGATAAATTGAACTTGATTCGAGCAAATCTCACGCAGGATTGTTCCCGTTCCTTCAAAGAACTTTACCAACAGGGACGATTGATCACTGACCTGTTTACAAATATGGCGGGAATGTGGCGGGGAGTGGCGCGGGTGATGCCGGTGCCGGTGGTTGCGTACTGTTCTCGAAAGAGAAACAACTCCTCGGTGAGCGGCGGCGCGGCAACCGAAGCAAACCGGGGTTCTGCGGAGGAAACAAGGCCGATCTCTCCATTTGCGAGATGAGGCTTGTGAAACAATAATCAACCAAAAGTTGATATGGCCAGCCGTTCCCGGACGCTCAGGGGCGAGGCCGGATCGGAATAGGGCGAATTTTAGACCCTTTTTCGCTTTGTCCGCTTCGACGCCTCCGGTAATTATAGATGCAGCCCAACTGGGGGGGCGATGTCTGTTGGTCACGGGGGCGACCGCACAACTTGGCGTCTTGAAGACGCGGGAAAGATGCGCGTTCGCGCAACGGCTTTGAGGTCGTTTGTGGCGAAGGTTTACTCGATACGTTGCGGCGTATCGAAACAGCGCCGCTTGGCGTCGCGCCAGCTTTCTCTGCCCGACCGGGATCACAAGTGGTGCAGTCGCGACTGACCCTGTCATCGCCCGGTTAACTTAGGTTTTTCGCGTAGGGACGCGATCGGTGCAGGTGTGCCGGGAAGGAGATTGGTATGGCGACGAACTTTGACAATCCGTATTCGGCCAACCTGATTGGTCTGTGGGATTTCCGCCCCGGTGCGGAAACCAACGATACCGGCCTGGGGGACGGAATCGCGCAGGACGGCACTCCGGTGAACAGCCCCGACTTCAGCGCGGGCTGGATGTATACCGGTCAGCCGGATCAACGGATGGACGTCAATGATGGCGATGACGATCAGTTCGACCTGGATGAAGGCTCTCTGATCACCTCGTTCCGCGTCTTTGGCCATCCCGGCAGCGGTCCCTATACGGTGGTCAGCCGCGGCGCCGAGGATTCCGGTAACGTCGATGATGGCGCCGGCACCACCCCGGGCGCCGACAGCGGTTATTTCGAGGTGCGTGTGACCAACGAGGGCGTGGTCGAGGTTCTGCATCGCTCGAACGGGATCGAAGAGGTTCTGAGCACCGGCTCGAACTTCTATAACATCGGCGATGTGGTCACCGTGACCTATGCCTGGTCCGACAACGGACTCGACATGCGTGTGGAGAATGAGACCCAGGGCACCGAGACCACCGTGTCCAGCGATCAGACCGGCATGACGCTCGATGTGACCACCAACAGCGAACAGAGCTTTTCCATCGGTGCCCGCGAGGCGACAGCAGGCGATTTCGACCAGAACTTCTTTGGCGGCGTCGACTATGTGGCGGTGCTGGATGCACCGGTGATCGGTCAACCCAATGGTATCGTTGACGGCACCCCCGGCAACGACACCATCGACCTGGCCTATACTGGTGACCCCGAAGGCGACGTGATCGACGGCGGTGACGCGGTCGACCCGACCCATGGTCCCGACGATGACGTGGTCGACGGTGGCGCGGGCGATGACAGCATCGATGCGGGTCTGGGCGATGACACCGTATATGCCGGCAGCGGCAGCGACACGGTGAACGGTGAGTCTGGCGACGACCTGCTTATCGGCGATGACAATGCACCCGGCGGCGGCGCCGGAGGCAGCACCCGCGAGGTGTTCGAATGGTTCCGCGCACCCGATCCGGATGACGGCGGAGATGTGGATGATGGCGACGACCTCAGCGGCGGCTTCACCCAGAACACCGGCGGCGTCGATGTCACCTTCTCGGTTCTGAATGCCGATCCGGCGGTCACCACCGAATTTTCGACCGAAGAGCAATTTGTCGGGAATATTGACACCAACGGCCCCGCTGCGACTGACGACAGCGCCATGGAATCGGAGTTGAACGGGCAGACCAATACGGCCGGCTATCAGCTCGACTTCTCGGACCCGGTCACCAATGTCTCGTTCCGCATCAACGATATCGACGGCGACGGCCAGGCCCGCGTGCAGGCTTTTGATGTCAACGGCGACCCGATCACGGTGAACATCGCCGGCGGCCTGAATGTCACCGAGAGCGATACCGACGGCGTGCCGGGCAACGAGACCGCCACCGGCGACGGCGGCTATGCCGGGGCAAACAACGCGAATTACTCGATCCTGGTCACCATTCCGGGTCCGGTTTCGCGCCTGACCATCGAACATGCCCAGGCCGGCGCGAATCCCAGCGAAATCTCGGTCTCGGATGTCTTTTTCAATGTCCCGAATGCCGATACCGGCGCCGATGGCGATGACAGCCTGACCGGGGGCGAGGGCGACGACACGCTGATCGGCCAGGGCGGCGATGACACGCTGACCGGCGGCGACGGCAATGACAGCGTCGAGGGTGGCGATGGTGACGATGTGATCGACACCTCGGGCAGCCTGTCGGGCAATCTGCCCGACCGCGGCTTCCCCTCGTATAACGGCCTGCCTGCGGTTCCGGCGGATCCGGTTGTGGACGACGATCGTGACACCGTGGATGGCGGCGAAGGCAATGACATGATCCTAACCGGTGACGACACCGACCGGATCACCGGCGGTGGCGGCAACGACACGATCGACGGCGGCCTGGATGACGACACCATCGAAGGCGGCGACGGCGCCGACATGATCGTGGGCGGCGAGGGCGCGGACTCGATCCTGGCCGGCACCGGCGACGACGTGGTCTATGGCGGTCTCGACCCGCGCTTCCCGGACAATCTCAACATCCGCGATGATGGCACCGATGGCCCCGCCGATCCCGAGACCACCAACGGGCTCGATTTCATCGATGGCGGCGACGGCAACGACACGCTGTATGGTCAGGACGACAACGACACCATTCTGGGTGGTGCGGGCGACGATCTTGTCGATGGCGGGATCGACCAGGACAGCATCGAAGGCGGCGACGGCAATGACACCCTGCTGGGGGGGCACGGCGAGGACGAGATCCACGGCGGCACTGGAAATGATGTGATCCTTGGCGGGTCCGAGGCCGACGTCCTTTACGGTGACGACGACCGCGACACGATCGGTGCCGGGATCGGCGACACGATCGAAGGCGGCGAAGGCGGCAATGACTATGACGTCGCCATCGCGACCGGACTGGCCGTGGTCGACTATGACCAGACCGATCCGACCGGCGAATCCGGAACCATCACCTATTACAACCCCGATCTGACCGTGGCCGGCACCGCCGAGTTCTCGGAGGTCGAGAACGTGCTGGTGGTCGGAAATCCGGGCGGAAGCCCGACCCCGCCGCCGGGTAGCGGCCCGACCCCGCCGGACAGCTATGACGGTATCGTTGACGGCACATCGGGCAACGACACCATTGATCTGGCCTATACCGGCGATCCCGAAGGCGACATGGTCGACAATGACGATGCCGTTCCGCCGCTGGTCGATGAACAGGATGTGGTGCTGGCCGGTGCCGGTGACGATCTCGTCTACAGCGGTCTGGACACGGACGTAGTGTTCGGCGGCGCGGGCAATGACACCGTGTTCGGCGAAGAAGGTGGCGACGCCATCGACGGCGGAGAGGGCAACGACTCGCTCGACGGTGGCGCGGGCCGCGACATCGTGTTCGGTGGCGAAGGCGACGACACCCTCTCTGGCAGTAACGAAAACCCCGACGATGGTGGTGACCTTCTGGGCGGCGGCTTTGGCGACGACCGGTTCGTCAATGTCGGTCAGGGTGAGGTCATCATCGGCGGCGAGGATGCCGACGGGCTGGACGAGGACGTGCTCGACCTGACCAATGCGGCTGCTCCCGGTGGCTCGGTCACCGTCGAATATGACGCAGGTGACCCCGAGGCGGGCACCGTGCGCTATTTCGATGCGGCTGGCGCCGAGACGGGAACCAGCACGTTCAGCGAAATCGAGACGGTCATTCTGCCCTGCTTCACGCCGGGCACCAAGATTGCGACCCCTAAAGGTGAGCGTCTGGTGGAGGACCTGCAGGTCGGTGACCGGGTGATCACCCGCGACAACGGCATCCAGGAAATCCGCTGGGTCGGCGCCCGCACGCTGAGCGGTGCCGAACTGGCCCGTGCCGGTCACCTGAACCCGGTCCTGATCCGTCAGGGCGCGCTGGGTGGCGGTCTGCCCGAGCGGGACATGATCGTTAGCCCCAACCACCGGATCCTGGTGGCCAATGACAAGACGGCGCTCTACTTCGAAGAGCGCGAGGTTCTGGTTGCGGCCAAGCATCTGATCGGGCTCGAAGGGGTCGACATCGTCGAGATCTCGGAAGTGACCTATATCCACTTCATGTTCGACCAGCACGAAGTGGTACTGTCGGACGGGGCCTGGACCGAGAGCTTCCAGCCGGGCGATCTGTCACTCGCCGGTCTCGCCGATGCACAGCGCGACGAACTGCTCGAGCTGTTCCCCGAGCTGAAGACCCGGGAAGGTGTCGAGGCCTATGCCGCCGCGCGCCGCTCGCTGAAGAAACACGAAGCCCGCCTGCTGATCTGACAGCGGGCTTCGGCATCCCCGAATATGCAGCTTGAACCGCGCGGTCTCGGGGCGCGCGGGCAGGGCGGGGCGCGGTTTTCGCGCCTCGCCTATTGCCGTTTCGCGCGCCAGTCTGCCCAGGCTTCGGGCGTGTCCAGATCGGTGCGGGCATGCTCGCCCGGCAACGGGATCAGCATCAGCCGCTCGTGATGCGCCTTTGCCACCGATTGCGCCCCGGTATCGCCGGTCAGTTCCAGAAGCGTGGGGAACAAGGCCCGGTGAAACACAACGGGATGGCCGGGATGGCCCGATGCGGTCGCCCCGCGCCAGATGAGATTTTTCGTCGAAAAATCTATGGCGCCCATTACCCGCGTCAGGTCGTCACTGGTCAGGTCGGGCAGGTCGGCAAGCAGAACCATGGCTGCGGGCGTCTCGTCCGGCAACGCCGAAACTGCGCGGCGCAAGCTGGCATTCATGCCCTCGTCGGCATCGGGAACCTCGACAATATCGACAGGCAACCCCGCCAGCGCGTCATGGCGCGGATGCGGTGCCGGCGGCACGGCCACGATCACCGGTGCCACTTTCAGCGCCCGCAAGGCGGTCCGGCGCAGCAGCGGCATGCCGTCGATCTCTTGCATCAGTTTGTCGGCCCCGCCCATGCGACGGGACCGGCCCGCGGCCAGCAACAGGATGGGAATCGGCTTCATGCCGCAACTCTGGCTGCTGGCGCTGGAGTTGTCACCCGCGCATGCGCGTACCATCCCCATCGAACAGCGGGTGGCTGATCACCCGCGCGGGGCGCATCTGGCCCAGGATCTCGATCTCGACCGCCACACCGTCGCCAATGCGGTCGGTGGGCAAGAAGCCCAACGCCACAGAT
>NZ_JBXWRD010000070.1:0-18599 GCF_059612725.1 Ruegeria sp. YKSF070
GCGGAGTGGAAGTCAGCGCCATCGATCCGGTGGCTTCGATGCAGGCGATCGAGAACGCCGAGCTGACGGCCGTCGCGGGCGATGTGCGAGACCTTCTGACCAAGGCCGTCGCGGCAATCTGAGATGAGCCTGCGCGCCTCCATTCTCACGGGCCTTGCGATTCTCGGGATCGGACTGCTCGGTGTCTGGCACTTCGCGCCTTCGGTGTTCAGCGAGGCACGCGACCTTCTGGAGCCAGAGCGCCTCGAGATGCTGGTGGCGCGCGCGGGTCTCTGGGGGCCGGTCCTGATCGTCACGCTCATGACCCTTGCGGTCGTGGCCAGCCCGATCCCGAGCGCGCCGATCGCACTGGCGGCCGGAGCGGCCTACGGACATCTCTGGGGAACCGTGCAGGTCGTCATCGGCGCGGAACTCGGGGCACTGATCGCCTTCGGTCTCGCACGGGTTCTGGGGCATGATGTCCTGCGGCGGACCTTTGGTGACCGCGTCGATGCCGGGCTGCTCGGCTCGCAGACCGCGTTGACCGCGACGGTTTTCGCCAGCCGCCTGATGCCGTTCGTGTCTTTCGACATGATCAGCTACGCTGCGGGCCTCAGCCGCCTGCACGTCTGGCGGTTCGCCCTCGCCACGCTGGCCGGCATCATTCCGGCAAGCTTCCTGCTCGCGCATTTCGGAGGCGAGGCGGTCAGCGGAGACCTTGGCCGAGCGACCTGGGCAGTGCTCGGCCTCGGGCTCGTGACAGGCCTTCCGCTGCTTTGGGCCGCCATGCGGAGAACGCCTGAAGCAGGCGCTCGCGATCAACATCGAGAAGGGACTTGAGCTTCCAACAGCTGGAGGCCGCAAGCTGAAACGAATTACAAAAGGCAGACGGAACATGGAGCACGATCGTCATCATGCCGCGCCCGACATCGCTCCGGGCGCCGAAACCGCGACAGATCCGGTCTGCGGAATGACCGTCGAGATCAAGGAGGGCACCCGCAGCCGCGTCCATGGCGGCGAGACGTTTTACTTCTGCTCGGCCGGTTGCCAGGAAAAGTTCGGTGCAGACCCGCATTTCTACGCCTCCGGAAACGCCAAGAAGACAGGGCAGCAGGCGCTGCCGGGGACGCAATACACCTGCCCGATGCACCCCGAGATCGTCCGCGACGCGCCGGGCAGTTGCCCGATCTGCGGCATGGCGCTGGAGCCGATGGTGCCGTCGGACGAGCCGAGCCACGAACTTGTCGACTTCACCCGCCGCATGTGGATCTCGGCGACGGCGGCGGTGCCGCTTATCGTGCTCACCATGGGCGAAATGGTGGCGCTGCCGGTGCGCGACTGGATCGGACACCAGACGGCGAGCTACGTGGAGTTCGTGTTGGCGACGCCCATCGTCCTCTGGGCGGCGCTGCCGTTTTTCCGGCGCGGCATCGACTCCTTCCGCAATGCCTCTCCGAACATGTGGACGCTGATCGCACTTGGCGTGGGTGCTGCCTATCTCTACTCGCTGGTCGCGACCTTTGCGCCAGGTATGTTCCCCGACGCGTACCGAATGGGCCATGGCGTTGGCACATACTACGAGGCCGCCGTCGTGATCGTCGCGCTGATCTTCTTGGGTCAGGTGCTCGAATTGCGCGCGCGGGAGCGGACGGGCGATGCGATCCGCGCACTTCTGGATCTGGCGCCGAAGACCGCACGGCGCATCCTACCGGACGGCTCGGAATATGACGCACCGCTCGAGAACATCGTGGAAGGCGACCTCTTGCGGGTCCGACCGGGCGACAGCGTGCCGGTGGACGGCGACGTAGTCGAAGGCCGCTCCTCGGTCGACGAGAGCATGATCACGGGCGAGTCGATACCGGTTGAGAAGGTCGAAGGCGACCGCGTCACCGGCGGTACGATCAACAAGAACGGGACGCTTGCTGTTCGCGCGACCAAAGTCGGTGCCGAAACGGTCCTCTCGCAGATCGTCGAGATGGTTGCAGGGGCGCGGCGCTCGCGGGCACCGATCCAGGGTCTGGCAGATAAGGTGTCCTCGATTTTCGTGCCGACCGTGGTTCTGGTGGCCATCGTCGCCTTCGTCGTCTGGCTCTGGGCCGGGCCCGAACCGGCGCTGGCCTTCGCCATCGCCTCGGCCGTGTCGGTCCTGATCATCGCCTGTCCCTGTGCTCTGGGGCTTGCCACGCCGATCTCGATCACCACCGCCGCCGGGCGCGGCGCGCAGGCCGGGGTCCTCATCAAGGACGCCGAGGCGTTGGAGCGCATGGCTCGGGTCGATACCGTGATCGTCGACAAAACCGGAACGTTGACCGAAGGCAAGCCGCGTCTGACCGACGTGGTGGCGCTTCAGGGCGACGAGGCGGAGGTACTGGCCCTCGCCGCAGCGCTCGAGCGTGGCTCCGAGCATCCGCTCGCCGAGGCGATCGTGGCCGGCGCCAAGGACCGCGACCTGTCGCTCGGTACAGCCGAGGATTTCGAGGCCGTGACCGGCAAGGGCGTGCACGGCACGGTCGGGGGGCGCAAAGTCGCGCTCGGCAATGCCGCCATGATGTCGGATCTCGGTCTTGCGACGGACGAGGCCGAGGCGGACGCCGATACGCTCCGCGCCGATGGCAAGACCGCGATGTTCGTCGCCGTCGATGGCGCTCTGGCCGGGATCGTCGCCGTGGCCGACCCGATCAAGGAGACGACGGCGGCCGCGATCCGCGACCTTCACGCTCTCGGCCTCAAGATCATCATGGCCACCGGCGACAACGAAAGCACCGCACAGGCGGTTGCTGGCAAGCTCGGCATCGACGAGGTGCGCGCGGGCGTCCTGCCGGAGGACAAGCAGAAACTCGTCGAAGAGCTGCGCGCGACGGGCGCCTCCGTTGCGATGGCCGGCGACGGCGTGAACGACGCCCCAGCGCTGGCTGCGGCCGACGTCGGTATCGCCATGAGCACCGGGGCCGATGTGGCGGTGGAAAGCGCGGGGATCACGCTCATGCGCGGCGACCTCGTGGGGCTTGTCCGGGCGCGGAAGCTGGCGGTGGCGACACTGAGGAACATCAAGCAGAACCTGTTCTTCGCCTTCGTCTACAACGCCGCGGGCGTGCCCATCGCCGCCGGGGTTCTGTATCCGTTTGTCGGCCTGTTGCTGTCGCCGATGATCGCCGCCGCCGCTATGAGTCTGTCGTCGGTATCTGTCATCACCAACGCGCTGCGCCTCAGGCGGATCGACCTTTGAGACCGACAGCCCTATATCAGTTTCCATTTGGTAAAGGAGAACGGCATGAACCACGAAAGACCTACCCGTCGCGAAGTGCTGGTCGGCGGCGCGGCGCTCCTTGCAGCAGCCCCACAGGTATCGCTGGCCCAATCCGCCGGACCGGCGGTACATGTTCTGAAGGATCCGAACTGCGGCTGCTGTTCCGCCTGGATCGAGATCCTGGAAAGCCACGGCTTCGAGGTTACCACCGAGAACAGCTTCGGAACGCTGCTGATGCGGTACAAGTCCGACAACGGGATCCCGCAAGAGATGGTGTCCTGCCACACGGCCCGGATCGATGGCTACATGATCGAGGGGCACGTCCCTGCCACGGATATTCGGCGTCTCCTGGCAGAGCGGCCCAATGCGGTCGGTCTGGCCGTCCCGGGCATGCCTTATGGCTCGCCGGGGATGGGGCCGGAGAGCGCGCGCGAAGCCTACGACGTGTTCCTGATCCAGCGCGACGGTACGACAGAGGTGTTCGCCCGCTATGAGGCTGCCTGACACCTCCTCGGATCGACCATCATTGATGCCCGGCACATGGTTTCATGGTCTGGGGTACGCCCGCACCTGTTCCCGCATCACGATGTAGTCGCTCAGCATCTCCACAGCCGCCGACTCCTCTGGCATCAAAGTAGGTTCCTCGGCAGCCCGCATCTGGAACTCCCAGCTGTACTCGACGGCGGGCGGACACGCCCTGTGCCGATATCAGTCAGAAGCGCCCGTCGCGCCGCCGCTTAGCCAGACCGTCGCGAGAACGAGAATGATGCGCCTCGGCCTCATTAACCCTGCTTCTTTTCGGGCGCGCCGATGCCTGAGAGGTCAGCGCCCAAACGAGGTCATTTTATTCGCCTGCGGGCTAAATGATCGTACGTGACTCCGCTCATGAGGGCGGGTTGCGACAAGTGCGACGGGACACGAAACTGCGCGATCGAAACATGAACATCACTGCACACGCTGTCACGTAAACCTCTGAAAAGCAGCGCTAATCGCGACCATCCATCACTGGACAGTCTATACGCCATCAGCTTTCCACATCTTAAACCGCGCCTGCCCCGTCATCTCACGGATCAAACCGCTTTCTTCCATCCGCGTCAGATTGCGCTGAACCGCGGCGCGACTAGCTCCGGTCATGGCCTCAGCCATTGGGGCGGACACCAAGGGCCACTCAGAGAAAGTTTTTCGCAAGGCGACCGGCGTGCGGCCAGACAATTGCGCCATGACGCTTTCTGCTCGCCCGGTCCACGCTTCAATACCATCAAGTGTTCGCATCGCCGTTAAAATCCCGTTGTTCATCCCATCCAACCAGCGGGCCAAGCGTTCGGTTGGCGAGCCCGAGACACGCAGCCCCCCTGCCCCGCCCATAGCGAGCGGTGCGAAGATGGCGCCGCTTCCGTCGCTGGCCGCGATCCTGGACGCGGTGACTGCGGCTTCCATACGGTCGCCGTGCTGTCCGAGGCCCGCCAGGCTCCAGAGATGAAAGCCCATGCAAGCCCGCGTGATTGGGTGGAAATCACATGCAGCTGCCATTACGTCCAGCCATCCGCCCGCGCGATCTTCGAAACGCTCAGTGCTGTCTTCAATGTTCTCGGGATCGCGGCGATCTAGGAAGGCGGCCAAGTCACCCTTTGGTCCGGGACCGCCTGTCAGGCGCCGAACAGCCCATCCAACTCTTGCCAGGGCATTAGGGTCATCCTGTGCACCTGACAGCCGCATCGATATCCAAAGCGCCAGACGATCAGAACTCACCCGATCCCCTGCGAACCAGCTAAGGTCCGCCGCCTCGATCAAAGCGAGGCGATGCCGCCAGCCTTCCGGGCCACGCAGCAGCCGGTCGTCCAGAGCACCCAAGCGTCCAGCAACCCGTGCCAGTCGCGCAGCGTGAACGCCTTCTGCCTTTGCCCAGTCTTCGATGACGGCAGTGTCCGGCGGTTCCGCTCGCGGCCCGGGAGGCAAATCATATGGTTCTTCTTCGAATGGTCCCGGCAGAAACCAGAGATCCTCTTCGAGAGCCTCTTCATCCTCCTCGATGGTGATGAGGGGGTTATTGAAATCATCAGTTAAAGCGGATGCTTGGGTCTTCATATGTGCAAAATACTGTTCTTTTGCACATTACCCAAGTGATTTTGTGGCGGTTGCCTTCGCTCTTTATATAGTATGCGCGCGCGACTGCCGGTGAAACCTCTCAGATCGCGCTCAGCGCAAGGAAACCAAGGGTTTTTGGACGAGCGCGACGAGAGAGCACCTGCTTGCATTCGTTTACAAACGGTCGTTTATTGGCGATATATTAAATTGCAAAAGGCCCAGTTTCATGCCCCTGATTGGCTATGCGCGCGTCTCCACCGAGGATCAGACCCCCCTGCCCCAGTCAGAAGCCCTGCAAACTGCGGGTTGCGTCGAGATCTTTGAAGAGCACGCCTCGGGCGGCAATCGCGCGCGACCGGTGCTGGCACGCGTGCTCGAACGCGTCCAGAGCGGCGACACGCTGGTCGTTGTGCGGATCGACCGGCTTGCGCGGTCTCTGTCGCACTTGCTGGAGGTGATCGAACGTCTGGAGGCCAAGGGAGCTTTCTTCCGCTCCCTGCTGGACCCCATCGACACCGCTTCCCCGCAGGGCAAGTTCACATTGCAGGTTCTGGGCGCCGCGGCCGAGTTCGAGCGCGCGCTAATACGTGAGCGCACAAAGGCCGGGCTTGCCTCTGCGCGCGCCAAAGGGCGCGTTGGTGGCAATCCTGGGCTGCGCGCCAAGGATCCCGCTGCGCTGCGCAAGGTGCGGCTGGCGCGACAGGACGGCTACATGGAGCGCTTGAACGAAACTGCGCAGGATTGGGTGCCCCATGTGCGCCGTTTGCGCCCCGATATGGCTTGGGAAGACGTCCTGCAGATCATCAATGGCCCCCTGCCCCATGATCGGCGCTGGACGCAAAGCCGCCTGCTCCGCGCCGTGAAGGCATACGTGGCGGACGGATTCCTGCCCGCTGAAGTGCTTGGACGCGCTGGACGTCGCGAAACCGACGATCGCCTGCCTGCGATTGTCGCCGCAATCAAAGGTGCTGACCCCGAGATCACCTTGCAGGCAATCTGCGACCGACTGGAATCCATGCGTGAGCGCACCCCTCGCGGTCGCACCAGCTGGCAGCCTTCCTCAGTCAGAATGCTGCTGGAGCGTGCTGAAAAGCTGGGGCTCCTCTGAGGATCACACTTGTGTTGGCCTAACCGATTGCCACTAAATCTAGAAAGTGCTTGCACGAATCTGGTTGGTCGGGCAATAGTCTCGAAAAATAACGCGCGGTCACATAAAAAACGCGCCCACGGATCGGGGCAGACATGAGCGAAGTAGAGCAGGATCTAGACATCGCCATCGGGCACTACGCGGAACTTCTCGCGTCGAACCTGCATGCTCAGCGCGCTGCCCACTTCCCGCCGGATGCAAAGAAGGTGATGCGCACTTTGACTAGCGGCGAAGCTGCTGAACTCCTTGGCGTCGATCATACCTATCTTCGTAAGCTTCATCGAGAAGGAAAGATCGTTGACGTCGAGACGACGGCTGGAAGTCATCGCCGCTATACCCTCGACGATATATGGGAAATCCGTCAGACCCTTGAAGGAAATGCAAAGAAGTCTGGAACTTACGTGCCTGGACGTCGCGACGGTGACGAGCTTCAAGTCGTTTCAGTGGTGAACTTCAAGGGCGGGTCAGGCAAGACGACGACGTCTGCTCACCTCGCTCAACGCTTGGCGCTTAAGGGGTACAGGGTTCTTGCGATCGATCTCGACCCTCAAGCATCCCTTTCAGCTCTTCATGGAATCCAGCCGGAACTTGACCTTATGGAGGGCGGGACCCTCTATGATGCCGTTCGCTACGACGATCCGGTTCCGATCGACGAAGTGATCCGCAAGACCTACATCCGCGGCCTTGATCTCATCCCGGGCAACCTTGAACTCATGGAGTTCGAGCACGAGACGCCTGCTGCTATCCAGCGAGGAGGAGCGAAGGCGTTCTTTGCGAGAGTTCATGATGCTCTCGACAGTGTTGAAGCAAACTACGACGTTGTTGTGATCGACTGCCCGCCGCAGCTTGGTTTCTTGACGATGTCAGCACTTTCCGCGTCCTCGGGTGTTCTCGTGACGGTTCACCCGCAGATGCTTGACCTCATGTCGATGTCCCAATTCCTGCGAATGACTGCGGATCTCCTGGGAGTGATCAGGGATGCAGGCGCAAATCTGCGCTTCGATTGGCTGCGCTTTTTGCCAACGCGATACAAAGTCGGCGACGCGCCACAAACCGAAGTCATCGCTTTCATTCGCGGGCTGTTTGGGAGGTCGGTCCTGACCAATCACATGGTTGAATCGACCGCAATTTCTGATGCCGGCTTGACCAAGCAAACGCTCTACGAAGCTGACAAAAAGGACTTCACGCGTCAGACGTTTGATCGTGCGATCGAATCCATGAACGCAGTCAACGATGAGATCGCTGAAATCATCCAGAACACATGGGGGCGGAATGGCAAGAAAGCCTAAACTCGGCCTGCCGCTGCAGACCCTTCGCAACGCTCCTGACGCTCTTGAAGGGCGCCGACTGCGTGGCGGTGTATTTGAGATCGATCCGGCGCAGATTGTTACCGAAGGACGGTTGGATGACAGGCTTCAGATTGAAGTTGAGGGCCTGAAGAACTCTATCTCCAAGAACGGTCAGCGGGTGCCTGTTTTGGTCCGCCCACTGGAAGGCGATCGCTACAACCTGATCTATGGCCGCAGGCGCCTAGAAGCATGTCGCGAACTCGGCATCAAAGTTCGAGCCATCGTCACGGAAGTTGAGGGTGATCAAGCGCTTCGAGATCAGCTTCTCGAGAACCAAGAGCGTCGTGATCTGAGCTTTATTGAACGTGCGCTTGTTGCAACGGCGCTTCTGGACGGTGACCATTTGGAAGGGGCTGAGCGCACCAATCGAGGTGTCGCCGAAGTCCTTAACCTCCACGAAGCTGGGGTTTCACAACTCTTGAGTGTCGTTCGGACGGTCGGCGAGGAACTCATCCAGGCAATTGGTGCAGCTCCTGGGATTGGTCGCCCAAGATGGGAAGAACTCAAAAAGGCCTTGGGTGCCTACGACGGTGATCGAGACCAACTGCAAGCCGCAGCTCATACAGCTAAGTCCGAAAGTTCCGGCTCGGTCGATGAGGTTTCTGATCGTGCGTTTCTCGCAGTTCTGGAAGCTGCGAAGAGCGCGGAGAGGAAAGCAAGTCCGCCTCGCAAGGGCGCGCCTGCTTTGGCGATCCCCGGTGTCGGAGCTGCGACAGTCAAGACCGGTCGCCAAGGCAAGCAGCTAAAACTCGATCTGACTACGGATGAACCTGAATTTGTCAGCTGGTTGGAGGGCAATGCCTCAAAGCTGATTACCGAGCTTCATGAGCGCTGGAAGCGTTCAGAAGACTGAGGAAGAGCAACCAACAAGAAGGAGGCACGATACAGGCAAAAAAGAAAAAGGCCCCGAGAAGCTAGCTTCACGAGACCTTTGTAAGGTTTCGCACCGGGATCAGCCCGCTACAAAATCTCAGTTTTCGCACTTCTGAATGTAGCGTTCTGGCCCCTACCCCGCAAGCGCAAAGCGATTCGCGGGCCGTAGAAATTTTGCCTTCGTGAACGTTTTCATGGATTACACACCGATTTCGCCGTTTATGCGGCCGATCTCGCACGCCCATCTGCGCGTGATCGAGCGACCCGAGGCATCTGTTCCGGGTAGACCCGTCAACAAGTGGGAACTCCTGCGCGAGCTCTCGAAGGCGCAAGCGGCCTTCGGCGTGTCAGAACGTGATCTGACTGTTTTGCAGGGGCTCCTCAGCTTCTTTCCAAACGATGCACTTGGCGGGAACGCCGAGATGGTAGTCTTCCCCTCGAACAAGGCGATCTGTGAGCGCCTGAATGGTATGCCCTGCTCCACGATGCGTCGTCACCTCGCGCGTCTTGTCGATGCTGGTTTGCTCCAGCGGCGTGATAGCCCCAATGGAAAGCGCTACGTTCGCAAGCACGGCGAAGAGCGCGTCGCCTTTGGCTTCGATCTTTCCCCGCTCTACTGCCAATCCGAGGAGATAGCACGGGCCGCAGAGGCCGTACGTGAGGCTGAGGAGCGCGTCAGGCGTCTGAGAGAGGTTGTAAGCCTCATGCGGCGTGATCTCGCGGCTCTCGCGGAGTTCGGAGACGAGATGCAGCCAGGCCTAGGCATCTGGGACCAGCTTCGTGACAAGGCTATCCTCACAGCGCGCGCGCTTCGCCGCAAGCTTTCAATTGAGGATCTCGTGGCCTATCGAGCCGATCTTGAAGCTCTCCTCGACCAGGCACGCAACATCATTGATGGCTCTAGAACAGAAGAAATGAACACCAATGATGCCCGATCTGAGCGTCACCATCATAATTCAAATAAAGAATCTATAGATCTTGAACCTGCTTTAGAAAAAAGCGGGGCGGCGGCCGGCGTGCCAGATGTGGACAGGGATGAGCCCGTGGCTGACGTCGATGAACAGGACACAAGACACCTGCCAAAGATCCCGCTGCACCTGGTGATCGCGGCATGTCCCTCGCTCAAGACCTTCTACCAAGGCGAAATCCGGCATTGGCACCAGCTTTTCGATGCGGCATGCCATGTGCGACCAGCCATGGGGATCAGTGCATCTGCATGGGAAGAAGCGCAGCGGTTCATGGGTCCGGAGCAAGCGTCGATCGTTGTTTCTGCCATGCTGGAACGCTTTGAGGACATCAGATCGCCTGGTGGATACTTGCGAGCTCTGACTGCCAAAGCTGTGGCCGGTGAGTTTTCCTGTGGGCCGATGGTCATGGCATTGATTGGACGACGATCTGCAGCTTAACAGCTGTTAAGGTTGAGAGACTGCGTACTGTTCCGCCACCTCGGGACTGACGACTTAACAGCTGTTAAGGTCCTGTCTCGGGAGCGTCAGAACAGGAGAGGGAAAGGTTTGTTGGTTTGAGGGGTGACGGGAAGTGAGATCGGAAGAGTGGCTTCCGGCGCCCGTCGTGGAGAAGATCTCATGGCGAAATCTGCCCAGAAAGTCACCCTGTCCCCGTCCCGGGACATTCCCTTCGACAAGCTCGTGCTGAGCCAGTCAAACGTCCGGCGCATCAAGGCCGGCATCTCGGTCGAGGAACTGGCCGAAGACATCGCCCGCCGCGGGTTGCTGCAGAGCCTGAGCGTTCGACCCGTTCTGGCGGATGATGGCTCCGAGACCGGCAAGTTCGAAATCCCCGCTGGCGGTCGGCGCTTCCAGGCCCTGTCTCTCCTGGTTAAACAGAAACGCTTGGCCAAGACGACGCCCATTCCCTGCATCGTGCGGGATGCCAATTCTGCGATCCTCGCCGAAGACGATTCGCTCGCTGAGAACATGCAGCGTGCAGCCCTGCACCCGCTTGATCAGTTCCGCGCCTTCGTGGCGCTGCGGGAGAAGGGTCAGGGCGATGAAGAGATCGCAGCCGCCTTCTTCGTCACCCCGCAGGTGGTCAAGCAGCGCCTGAAACTCGCCGCCGTGGCCCCTGCCCTGCTTGAGCTCTATGCCGAGGATGAAATGACGCTGGAGCAGCTGATGGCCTTCACGGTCAATCCGGATCATGAGCGCCAGGTTCAGGTCTGGGATGCGATCAAGTCGTCCTGGAACAAGGAGCCTTATCAGATCAGACGCATGCTGACCGAAACCTCGGTGCGGGCCTCCGATCGTCGTGCCGTCTTTGTCGGCGCCGATGCCTATGAGGCTGCTGGCGGCACCATGTTGCACGACCTCTTCCAGGGCGATGACGGCGGCTGGCTGGAAGACCCGGCCCTGCTCGATCGCCTGGTCAGCGAGAAGCTTCAGGCTGAAGCCGAGGCCATCGCGACCGAAGGTTGGAAATGGATCGAGGTTTCGCTCGACCTGCCCTATGGCTACAGCCACGGATTGCGGCGGCTGAACGGAGATCCAGCGCCGATGACAGATGACGAAGGCGCGGCCCATGCCAAGCTGCTTGCCGAGTACCGGGCGCTCGAAGAGGAATACGAGGGCCAGGACGAATTCCCCGAAGAGATCGACGCGCGTCTTGGCGCGTTGGAAGTCGCGATGGAGAAGCTCGAGGCTCGGCCGTTGATCTTCGACGCGGAGGAGATCGCGCGGGCAGGGGCCTTTGTGACGCTTGATCGCTATGGCGAGCTTGCCGTCTATCGGGGCTTTGTGCGGCCCGAGGATGAACCTCGGCAAGATACCGACGTCCACAGCGGTGAACAGACAGCAGACGGGCAGGGCGTTGAGCTGTCAGCGTCGAGCAGCGCGGATGGTGTCGGCCATCGCACGGTGATCACCTCTGCTGGTCAGGCGCTTGGCGCGAACATGCCCGACGACGAGGACGATGGCGCGTTGAAGCCCTTGCCTGAGCGGCTGGTTTTGGAGCTGACGGCGCACCGGACATTGGCACTGCGCGAAGCTGTCGGGCGTTCTCCTGATGTCGCGCTGACTCTGCTGCTCCTGAAGCTCGTCAATGACACCTTCCGGACGTCCAGTTCGGCCGGCAGCTGCCTCGAGGCTTCGGTCCGTCACGTCTATATGTCGGCGCAGGCGAGCGATCTGAAGGATAGCGTGGTGGCCAAGCTGGTCGACGATCGCCACACGGAGTGGGAGGCCGATCTGCCGCTCGGCGACGATGCCGCTCTCTGGGATTACCTGGCTTCCCTCGATCAGGTGAGCCGACTGTCCCTGCTCGCGCATTGTCTCAGCTTCGGGATCAACGCGCTCCATGAGAAGGTGAACCCCTATGGTGCCGGTATCTCCGCCAGCGGTTTGACCAAGCGGATGGCCCAGTCCGACTTGGTCGCACAGGCGGTCGATCTCGACATGGTCGAGGCGGGTTGGGAGCCGACGGTCGATACCTACCTGAACCGCGTGCCAAAGGTCCGGATCCTCGAGGCCGTGCGTGAGGCTAAAGGGGAGGGGACGGCGCAACTCCTCGATCACCTGAAGAAGGGCGAGATGGCGACCGAAGCCGAGCGTCTGCTGAAAGGCAGCGGTTGGTTGCCAGAGGTTCTTCGCCGTCACGACCTGGTAGCACTCGACGGTGCGGAAGGGCAGGGGGCGCCTGAGCCCGTTTCCGACGCCAGTCAGACCGAGGATGTCGACCTTCCCGCCTTCCTCACCGCTGACCTGCCGGGTGATGATGCGTCGATGATGGCTGCCGAGTGATCCGCGCCATCCGAGGGCGGGGAAACCCGCCCTCAATCACTTAAAATACAACAATATCAATAAGATGAATGCAAAATGACGCATTCAGGATGAGGAATCATGTCTGCAACCACCATTCTCGAAACCGCGCCCCTGGGCGCGCTCATTCGCTACACCGATAGCACAACGAAACCGCCCGCCCGGTTCACAAAGAAGCTCGCGGCCTGGGAGCGCTCGAACGGCGTCGGCCGTCTCGTCAAGAAGGAGCCGCCGCGACCCTATCCGACCTGGACGGCGCCGGCGTCGTTCACGCTGCACGAGGGGAACTTCTCTTCCGACGGGGTCATTCTTGTCACCATCATGCGGACTCATTCGGCTGACAGTGCGTTGACATTCGAAGTGGCTGAGGAGCCGAAGCCCGGACAGGTGCGCGTCGTGCTGGATTTCGGCGGTTGCACGGAGCTGCTGCATCTGGCCGAGTCCGTCACGGCTGCCGAGCTCTGGATCGCCAGGGAAGCCTATCGCAACGCGCGGCTCGAAATCGTTGGCAAAGAGGACGGCGATAGGGCAGGGGGCGCGGAGCTTGCCGCCTGAGCCTATGTAGAATCAAAGGGGTCCGCCCAAGCCCGGGCCTCTCACCCATCACGACCCTGTCCCGCGAGATCGCGGGGCACCATAGGATCCAATCCAACACGGAATGAGGTCTTCCTTGAAAAGCCTGCCCGGGAGGCTGGCAGCGATAGCATCAGCGGAACATACGGCTCCATTCAGCGGTCGCACCATCCCCCGCTCGCCATTCCCTTCCTTGCCCCGAATCCCGTCTTCGAGATCAACCCGCGAGGGGTCGGACTACGGGCGAGCCCGTGCCGCCGGGTGGATTCGGACGAGCCGAACGCACCCGGTGATGTCAGCCAGTCTTCGGGCCTGCGGGGTCCTGTCGCGCGGGGGATGGTCCTCCGCCTCCAAGACAGGAGCCAAACAGATGTCCCGCAAAGATGCTCACGCCTTCGCCGCCTCTCTCGCCGCCACGCTCATGGTCTCGATCGTCGTCTTCCAGGCCGGTGATGGAACCTATGGCGCCGTCCCCGCTGATGAAATCGACGGAGACGAGGTCGTGATCGTCTCGGAATACGATCCCTTCGGGTGAGGCCTTGGCCTCACCTCCTTTGGGCCCCGTGCGCGGCGCAGGTGCGCCCCTTGTCCTATCACCGACAAAGAGATCGGCGATGCCGATCCTAAGAACGTCGGTATGCGACCCGGTGTGAACCGTGATGCTCCCTGATCGCATTGCCTTCCATCGTGACCTCTCCATCGCGCGTGTTCCCTCCTATGTCGAGCGTTTGCGCGAAAACGACTGACCAAGCGACGGTGGAGACGGCTCAGTTGGTCTCAAGAAGGCGCGCGATCTCGGCCGCATTGGCCCGGATCCATGCCAAAAGGTCCCGGGTCGCGATGAGACCCGCCTCGACCTTGTCTTGTTCGTCCTCGAAGGGGCGCATCGGGTTCACGCCGGGCGTCCTGGCGCGAATGGAGAGGCTCTGCCCTGCGGTTTCCACTTGATAAGAGGTCCCCTGCAGCAGCGCGCTTGAACGCAACACCGCGACTCGATTTGCCTGCTTCGGGAACTGGACGTTAGTGTACTTCCAGGCTTCTTGTTTTCCAAATTTGTGCCGTAGCCTCATGTTGGGAAGCGCCGAGATATGCATTGCTTCGAAGATGCGTGTGGTCGCCTTGGGGCCATCAGTCGAAGGCCGAACTTTCAAATCGGGCAGGATTTCCGATGCCAACTGCTCGTAGGCGATCCCGAAGTCCTTCTTCTCGGCCACTGTGCTCGCCACCCAGCCACCCGACGCCCGTTTCCCGGCCAGGGCCTCCAGGAGTTCGATCCTCACTGATAGCCGCCGAGACAGCTCCCCTTCGTCGAGATCCACGAGCCGGCTTTCCAGGAAAGCTATGATCTCCTCGATCGTGACATCTGCCGCGAACGCGCCGTTGTGCTGTAAGCTTGGCATCCTGCCGGCCGGGGCGACGAGCACGGCGGCCGCCCTCTTAGGCCCCAGCTTGAGTAACTGCGCCTGGACCTCGCCGAAATATGACTCGGCTTGGCCGGTTTGGAAGTTGTCGGCGACCTTGCTCTCCAGTAGCACACAGGCTTGCTGATCGCCGCGGGAGAACCAGCCCAACTCTACATCGGTTTGCCGACCGTCGAGGCTGGCGCGGACAGGGCTCTTGCGCACGCGAATATCTCCGGTCTCCGGCGGCAGGAAATCAGCCGTGATGCGGCTCAGAAGCCAGTCGCGAAAGTCGTCGGAGGACGAAAGCTCTTCGACCAGAAAGTTGTCCAGGTCCCTCTCTCGGACGCTGTCCCGATATGCATTTTCGTTTAACATACAGCCCTACCTATTCCCTCAATGAAGTGAGGTTTGCCCGGCCCGGCCATCCTGTCAAACGCCGAGGCATCGCTTGCTCATTTTCTCCGAGCAGTACGCTCCAGTCATTTCAAATATAGAGGGTTTCGGGAGGTTCGCTCCGGTGGACGATGGCCAGCAGGCGCGGGCAAGCGGCCAGTTGTGGCGCTGCCTTGGTCAGGTAAGACGCACAGAAACTGATAACCAGCAGTTCCCCGCGCGGATGTCAGAAAAGGGGCCATCGCGTCGCTAATTCCCTCAACGTATTGCTGCCTCACTTGCGATGTTGCCGACCACCAACGCCTTCACGAACCACCGCGGTTTGCGACGTCAGCCAGACCAGGTGGGTGCTGGATGCTCAGAATGCTGGTATCTCGCCGTTTCTGGCGAATGCGCTGTTTTCGTTTTGGAGCCGACAATTTCGGCGAGGTAGTAGCCCTGGTTCTGGGCAAGAGCTTCATCTAAGGCGCGGGCTTCTGCCTTCTGCCAATCTTGATGGGTGGAGATCGCCTTGGCGACGTCCTCCTGAATTTTCGTCAGCTCGCCGAGCGACAGTGCCGCGAGATTGTAATCAGCCATTGGTGCGTGCCGGGTCTTGAATGTTCCGGTATCTATAGCATGTCGCGGCAGGGCCCTGCATTTCCTAGCAGGCAAGGGCAGTGCGACGAGAGCTGGTGATAGCCACTTTGGCCGCTGGTGGGGTGCTGGGCTTTGGGTCAAACAGTCCGATTGGCAAGGGGACATGGTCTGGCATGGGCTCCCCGCATCTCTCTGTCTCCTGGGCCATCCCTTCGACTGACAATCCCCTAATCCCGTTTGGTCTCCTGCGCGCAACCCCGCGTCAGTCCGGGCCGTGTTGGCCGCCGTTGGCGTCCTGCCCGCTCCACCCCGGTCCTCTGGGGGTGTCCGGTGTTCATGCTGTCCACCGTGCACGCGTCGCCCGACGGGCTTTTTCAGGGTCTTGTCGAAGGGACGGTCCCGAAGACAGGAAACACAGGAGCTTATCATGCAGAACATCGTCATCCTCGCCGGCAACATCGGTCAGACCCCCGAAGTCCGCACCACCCAGAGCGGCACCAAGATCACCAACTTCAGCCTCGCCACCTCGCGTCCCCGCCTCTCGGAAGGCCGTGTGATGCGCGACGAGAACGGCTACCGGGTCATGGACACCGAATGGCACCGCATCACCTGCTTCAACGGTCTCGGCAAGACGGTCGCCGAGCATTGCGAAAAGGGGATGAAGGTCCTCGTCCACGGCCGCATCCACTACACCAAGTGGATCGACAGCATGGGGAACGACCGCTACGGCTGCGAGATCATCGCCGAGAAGGTCGACTTCCTGAGCCGCCCGAAGTCGGCCGAGAACGAAAACCCCGAGCTGGTCGACCGCGACGACGAGATCCCGTTCTGAGGAACGGGGTCTCCCCTCGAGCCCGGCGGGTTAGACCACCGGGTTTGCGGGATTGCCGCGAAGCGGCTTAGAGCACAAAGTGCCCTCGCCGGGACGGATGTAACTGCACGCGCATTCGTCCGCTTCGCAGCCCAAGCCAAACATTGGACTTGGTGGAAGGCTACGTCGCCTTGATAGAAGATTCCAGGCTGATAGAAACTGGGGAAGGGGACTACAGAAATGTGCGTTATTGAGACAATTCACTGCAGCTAGTATTGGAATATTGGTGCCAAATTGACCGGACACAATCATTACCCTTGGTGCACATGCGGGTGGTGCGTTGGCGGCGGCAACCGAAACGGTGGAGGCGCCAACGCTGCGCCAGTAATAAAGCCACTTCGGCCGGCCTATTCCGAGTATGAAAAGCACCAAGCGACGCAGACGCTGAAAGGCTACGGCGCAACAAGCTACTCTCGCTGCTTCGTTAATCCCAATGCATCCTGCCCAGTCTGCGGCCAGCCCGTCTATTTTTATGCCAATGAAAACGGTAGTCGTGTCTTCTTTGATGAACTCGGAAAGCCTTGGGCAAAGCACCCTTGCACGGACAACGGGCGCCCCGCCTCTGGCTCTGTGCGTGCTCGCCCCTCCAGAAGACCAGTTGCTGAAATCAAAGATATTCTCAGTGCCGAACAAAAGATCGACCAGAGAATACTACCTGTAGGTCGGAAAAAGAGACGAGATTCCTGGAAGCTTGCGGTGGTGGTTGAAGTCCACTTTGCCGACTTCGGGATGGAAGTACACGTTGAAGACCTTTCAAGCCAAAATCATCAGAAATATCGTTTTTTCATCTACTGTGACCAGCCGCTTTTGGTTGAAGGTGACCTTGTCAGTCGCCGTAAAGAGACGTTCTCATTTCTCCACCCGCAGTCACTTGAAGATACTACCGTTGTCAACGGGGATCGGCTGGTCGACTTCGAAGCGCTGGAAAAGGATGTCGACCCTAGCATAATTCCCGGTGATGTTTCAGAGATTTTGCCATCCGAGAGGAGGCACTTTGGGTCAGGAAGCGGCGGAACTGCCAAAGTGTCAGGAACACTACGTTCTGTACTCGAAGATTTCGCCAAGAAGGGGATCGTGGGGCCCAGACTTGTTTCTCACTATTTGAATGAAACAGGCCGTGTGACTGCTGATGGTTCGCCTTGGACTCCCCGCCTTGCCTTTTTTCTGATTGCCCTATCCGGCGTCTCCCAAGAAAAACCGGTTAGGCAAAAGAAACGAACCGCAGGTAGCAAACCTCAGAAGGCTCGGAAACCGCAACCACATGCACGCGCCAAGAAGCGCCCACGTTCATCTGGAACCCTGTCTGGCAATTCGGTTTCGCAATCAGCCAAAAAGACCCACAAGCCACGTTCCGAACCCGCAGCTCGGCTCTCCACCGATGTAGATGAGTGGGCACGTATGCTCTCAAGACTTGGGCGGGTTTCCAGAAAAGACGACGACGGCTGATGATTGCCCGGAACTACGATTGTCCGCATTTCTGCCTTCTAAGCATCTTTCGAGAGTGAAAGGAGTGCCGGTTTCCCGGTGACAGGTTGAAGGCTGGGAGAGTGGCTCCCAGCGCCTGTCACGGAGGAATGCCGATGGGCGTTGTGGAAGTTCTGGATCCGGTTCAGCCGGCGCGGGCTGGTGGCTGGAAAGTGGATGTAAGCCGGGGCGAGCGGAACGGGCGGGTGTCGTCCGAATGGTTCAACCGGCCGGATGACGAGCGGTATCTCTCGCTCGACGATCTATGGGCCAATGTGAAGGGTCGCTCTGAGCGCAGCCGCAGCCGGGTGGTACAGACCGCCGATATCAGGGTCGAGGCCGCGCGCGACAGTGCAGAGCGGCTGCACTTGGTCCTGCCGAAAGCGCATGAGCCGGTCGCGCCCACGCACTGGGCCTTCGGCCAGCTTGCGAGCATCGTCGGTGCCCCGGCATCCTACCTGCGGCAGCTTCCCGCGCCTCTGGCGGGGATCAACCTGCAATACGGTTTGACCAACCACCGCGCCGAGCAGGTGAAGACCTTCGAGACCGAGGATGGCCGCACGGAACTGCGCGCCGTGACCGGTCCAGACTACGGTCGCATCCATGACTTCGAGCTTGTCGAGGCGGTGCAGCGCATCGCAGGCAATGGCACGGGCGATACGCGCTGGAAGGTGCCGGGTGTGCTGGATTGGTCGACTGGGGTCTACAACCCCGATGTCGAAATAAGTCGCGACACGACCACGCTCTACGCCTCGGACCGCGATGTCTTCTTGTTCCTGGTCGACGATCGCAATCCGATTGAAGCGGGCAAGCTGGCGAACGGCTCGCCCGACCTCTACTTCCGGGGATTCTACTGCTGGAAC
>NZ_JBXWRD010000071.1:0-18437 GCF_059612725.1 Ruegeria sp. YKSF070
CCAGACAAATCCTTGACATTTGCCCTCGTGGTTCAAGGCAGTGACGAAGCCGACGAAGGCGACGAAGATGACGAAGGCGACGAGGACAACGAAGGCGACGAAGGCGACGAGATCTCCGATACCGGCGGCGATCGCGGCACCGACGAAGGCGACGAAGGCGATGAGGACGACGAGGGCGACGAAAACAACGAAGCCGACGAGGGCGACGAGTACGACGAAGGCGACGAAGGCGCAATCTTGCAACTCAATGGCGATGCCTCTGACCCGGGCAGCTTCGTGTATTTTTCGACCCAGGAGGGCAACGAAGGCAACGAAGGTGACGAGCACGACGAAGGCAACGAGGCCGACGAAGGCGACGAGGGCGACGAGATAGCCGAGTTCTTTGGCGACGAAGGCAACGAAGGTCAGGAGCGCGACGAGAACAACGAAGGCGACGAAGGCGACGAAGACAACGAAGGTGACGAAGCAGACGAAGGTGACGAAGGCAACGAATCCGACGAAGACGACGAGGACGACGAAGGCGACGAAGGCGACGACTCGGACGCCTCCTTTGACCAGAGCGACGAAGGCGACGAGGCCGACGAGTCCGACGAAGATGACGAGGGCGATGAAACCTCGGGCTTCGGCGATGGTGACGAGGGCGACGAAGGTAACGAGGACAACGAGGGCGACGAGGACGACGAGGGCGACGAAGCCAACGAGAACGACGAAAATAACGAAGGCGACGAGCACAACGAAGGCAACGAGGAGCTGAGCCAAGCCAACGAGGGCGACGAAGGCAACGAGGACGACGAAGGCAACGAACTCGACGAAGGCGACGAGGCCGACGAGGGCGACGAAGGCAACGAGGACGACGAAGGCAACGAGCACGACGAGGGCAACGAGGGCAACGAGGACAACGAAGGCGACGAGGACAACGAAGGCGACGAAGGCGACGAGGGCGACGAAGGCGACGAGGCCGACGAAGGCGACGAGAACGACGAAGGCAACGAAGATGACGAAGGCGACGAAGGCAGTGGCTTCGAAGTAGGCAACGAAGGCGACGAGGGCGACGAAGGCAACGAAGGCGACGAAGCCAACGAAGGCAACGAAAACGACGAAGGCAACGAAGACAACGAAGGCAACGAAGGCAACGAGGACGACGAAGGCGACGAAGACGACGAGGGTGACGAAGACGACGAAGCCAACGAGGGCAACGAAGGCGACGAAGGCAACGAAGGCGACGAGGGTAACGAGGGCAACGAAGGTAACGAAGCCAACGAAGCCGACGAAGGCGACGAGGACAACGAAGGCGACGAGGTGGCTGGCGACGGCGACGAGGGCAACGAAGACGACGAGGACGACGAAAACAACGAGGAGGATGAGGGCGACGAGGGCGACGAGGGCCTCGAGGCGGGCGACGAAGGCGACGAAGGCAACGAGGACAACGAAGGCAACGAGGACAACGAAGGCAACGAAAACGACGAAGGCAACGAGGACGACGAGGGCGACGAAGGTATTGAAGGGGACGAGGACGACGAGAACGACGAAGGCGACGAAGGCAACGAAGCCGACGAGGGCGACGAAAATGACGAAGGCGACGAGGAAGACGAGATCGCAGACGGCCTGACCGAGCAATTCGGATCGGACGAGGGAGACGAAGGCGACGAAGGCGACGAGGACGACGAGGGAGACGAAGGCGACGAAGGCAACGAAGGCGACGAAGGCGACGAAGCCAACGAAGGCGATGACCCGGAGGAAAGCAGCGAAAGCGATGAGGGCGACGAAGGCAACGAGGGCGACGAGGGTGATGAAGGCGACGAAGGGCTGAGTTTCGGCACCGAAGGCGACGAAGGTGACGAGAATGACGAAGGAGACGAGAACAACGAAGGCGACGAAGGCGATGAGGACGACGAGGGCGACGAAGCCAACGAAGGCGACGAGGGCGACGAAGCCAACGAAGACGATGAGGACGACGAGGAAAACGAAGGCGACGAAGTCGCGCCCCCCGACGGTGACGAGGGCAACGAAGGTGACGAGAACGACGAGGACGACGAAGGCAGCGACGACGAAAACGCCGACAGCGGCAACGAGGGCGACGAGAACAACGAGGACGACGAGAACAACGAGGACGACGAAGGCGACGAAGGCGACGAAGGCGACGAGGACAACGAAGGCGACGAGGGCAACGAGGACAACGAGGGCGACGAGGGCGAAGACGTCGAGCTCTTCGAGTGACGCCGTTGGGCAGGCGCGGCACGCCGCGCTTGCCCGACCTGAGTGTCTAGTAGACCCTCGGGTGTGAGGGTGGGCCGGTTATCACCGCAAATGCTGTGAATGTCGGGGGGCAGATAGGGAAACCCTGTTTTTGGCCACGGAATCATGCACTCTTGACCCCGTACTCCCTGAGGTCAGGAGCCGTTGTGATGCCCCGGAGCCAGAGACGCCTTGCCACGCGAACTCGGACCTACGAAGCGACGTTCATGTGCAGTCACATGGCGGAACGCTTTTCATTCACACGGCTCGACACCCGAGCATCCGACACATCCCCTGTTCGAAGAGGCCGCCATGACACACGCATCTACGATGCCGTTGATCCTTCGTCGCAGGACCAGATTGCTCTCCGAGTCGAAACCGACCAATTGAAAGACGTCCTTGCCGATGTCGTCGCCAATCACCGACAGGCCAGAAAGGTCTTCGGCTTTACGTGTGCTCATGACTGCTTCTCTTTCTGCTTCGGGTAACCCTCTCAGGTTAACCCACCGGGGGAAGCAGCCGGTTCATCCCATTCGGAGACATGATCCGACGCTATCGCTCGCACTTGCAGCAATGCGAACGCCAAAATTATTAGCCGCGCCGCAGGGAGAAAAGCGGCCATTCGTGACGACCGCAGCGAGTTTCGGGGCATCGATGTCCGAGTTGCGGACAGAGCGGTCATACTGAAATTCTCCGGAGCTGACTCGAATTGTGGTAAGATACGTTCAAGAACAGACGACTTGGGGGAGGAAGCCGTGAAAATCAGACTGCTGAACGAGAACTTGGTTTCTGACATGTGCTGGCTCGCCGAATGGGGATTTTCGGCTTGGATTGACTACAACGATACGAAGATAATCTTTGATGCCGGCTGGTCGGACGTGTGGTGCCGGAATGCTGAGACCGCAAAGCTTGACTTGGACACGGCGGATGTAATCGCCCTTTCACATTTTCACAGTGACCATTCCCGGGGCCTGCTGTTCCATCCCTTTTCGCAAAAGAAGAAACTAATCGTCCACCCAAGGGCACTGTTGGCTATGCTGGACCCATTCATCGAGCCGCCTGATCGTCATCTTCCACACAACTATAATGAAATAGAACAGAAGATCCGGTCAGATTTTGAGATCGTGGAGGCCGCGGAACCCCTTGAGTTTGCGCCAGGTGCATTTTTCCTCGGCGAAATCCCACGGGTCGTCCCTTTTGAACGCGGGTATTACTATGAAGATCCTATGCCTGATGACACCGCGCTGGCGTTTCGAACCGAAAACGGGTGCGTAGTTGTAACCGGGTGTTCACATAGCGGGATTTGCAACATCTGCACACACGCCAAGGACGTCACAGGTCAGTCGCTTCATGCCGTCATCGGTGGTTTCCATCTGGTCAATCCCGAGAAGCCCGCAGTGGACGAGACAATTGAATGGTTCAGGTCCGAGAATATTCCGCGATTATTGCCTGTTCATTGTGTTTCCTTCGACATCCAGGCCCGCCTTCAGACGGAATTTGGCTACGACCGCCCTGGCGCAGGTTCGTTGATCGAGTTGTAGACTTCAAGTTTCTGCCTTGGGCTCTTTGCCGCCTTGCGGCGATGCAGCGGGTCGAGGTTTGACCGCGCTCCCAAAGCAGCCATTTCCAGCGCGTAGGTTACAATAACTTTTCAGCAGGTTGGCCTGAAGCGCTGACCTTCGGCGATTGGAAGCGGCTGCTGACCCTAGCGAAATATCCTCTCTCTCCTGGCCGCCCGAGCTTCGGTTTTGCGCTCTTTGATGGGATCACTGCCGGATCGTGCCATTTTGCGCAACCGGTCTGCCTGTTTGCGTGCTTCGGCGAAAGACAACGCCGGGGCGCCGCCTAATCCTATCTCTCGCCGTCTGCCATGAACGGTAACGCGCAACACCCATTGTGCTCCGCCATCAGGGCGCTTGATCAACCAGAGGCCAGCTCCGTCGCAGTGTTTCCCTGCCGGTAGGGACTTGATGCTCTGGGCTGAAAGCCTATCGATCGCCCGCATTTCATGCCCCCCTCTTTATCCACCCTTTGATACAGGAACACTATGGATCAAACAAAACGACTTGAGAGGTCAGGTTCTTGAAGATATGGGGGGTGCGGTTGGGTTAAGGTTGCAAAAGATCATAAAAACAAGCTGTTAGCTCCGTGTGGAGGCACCATCCCAGCACAAGATATCAAGTACTTGCCCCGAACCTGCGGGTCGCACCCCGATGTTGCCGGGATGCAACCGGCGCGCGGTCATCAGGCGATGGCCCGCGATCGCCCGGCATTGCGACCCGAGAAGATGCAGCCGCCAAGGAACGTGCCTTCGAGCGCGTTGTAGCCGTGATAGCCGCCGCCGCCGAATCCCGCCACCTCTCCGGCGGCAAAGAGGCCCGGCACCACCTGGCCATCGGTACCCAGCATCTGGCCATCCAGATTGGTATGCAACCCGCCCAGCGTCTTGCGGGTCAGCATATGCAGGCGCACCGCGATCAGCGGGCCGTTGACGGGGTCAAGGAACTTGTGGGGCTTGGCTGTGCGGATCAGCCGGTCGCCGCGATAATTGCGCGCGGCGTGGATCGCCATGATCTGCGCGTCCTTGGTGAAGGGGTTGTCCATCTGCGCATCGCGCGCTTCGATCTGGGCGCGCAGGTGATCCTCGTCAATCGCCACCTCGCCCAGCTGGTTCATGCCGCGCACCAGCTCGCTCAGGCTGTGGGCGACAACGAAATCCTCGCCATGCTCCTTGAAGGCTTCGACCGGGGCGGTGGCGGATTTGCCCGACAGGATGCGCTGGCGGATCACCTCGGACCATTTGCCCGAGGTGAAATCGGGGTTCTGCTCGGACCCTGACAGGGCGAATTCCTTCTTGATCACCTTCTGGGTCAGCAGGAACCAGCTGTAATCATGGCCGGTCTTCAGGATCTCGCGCAGGGTGGTCAGCGTGTCGAACCCGGGCAGGCAGGGCGGCGCCAGCCGGTTGCCGCGCGCGTCGAACCACATCGACGAGGGGCCGGGCAGGATGCGGATGCCGTGGTCGGGCCAGATCGGATCCCAGTTGCGCACGCCTTCGGTGTAATGCCACATCCGGTCGCCGTTGATCACATGGCCGCCCGCGCGTTCCGAAATCGCGATCATCCGGCCATCAACATGGAACGGCACGCCTGCCACCATGTTCCGGGGCGGCTCTCCCAGCCGGTCGCGTGGCCAGGCCTTGCGCACCAGGTCGAAATTGCCCCCGATCCCGCCCGAGGTGACCAGGATCGAGGGGGCGTAAACCTCGAACTCGCCGATCTCGTCGCGATTGGTCTTTTGCCCGCGTTGGGCGGTGTCCGGGGCCAGTACCTCGCCCGAAACCCCGGTCGCAGCACCGTGCTGCATGATGATATGGCTGACCTGATGGCGAAACCGCAGCTCGATCCGGCCGGCTGCCACGTGGTCCTGCATCCGGCGCAGAAAGTGCTCCAGCACGCCTGGACCGGTGCCCCAGGTGATGTGAAAGCGCGGCACCGAATTGCCATGCCCATCGGCATAGGACCCGCCGCGTTCGGCCCAGCCCACCACCGGGAACCAGCGCAGGCCCATCGTGTGCAGCCAGGGCCGCATCTCGCCAGCGGCGAATTCCACATAGGCCTCGGCCCATTTGCGCGGCCAGGTGTCTTCCGCGCGGTCGAACTGCGCGCTGCCCAGCCAGTCGCGCAGGGCCAGATCGGCGCTGTCGCGGATGCCCATGCGGCGCTGTTCGGGAGTGTCGACCATGAAAAGACCACCCAGCGACCAGAAGGCCTGGCCGCCCAGGAAACTCTCGGGTTCCTGGTCCAGCAGGATCACCCGCTTGCCCCGGTCGCCCAGTTCGGCGGCGGCAACCAGCCCGGCCAGCCCGCTGCCCACGATGATCGCATCGGCGGTATTCGCGCCCATATCCATCCTCCCTTGTCCCGGTTTAAGCCTAGGACGGGGGCGGGCCAGCAGGCAACGGCGCCGTTGGGTCAGCCGTAGCGCTGGGCAAAGCGGCGCAGGATCTCGCCGGGGGCCGTAACCTCGGCCGAATGGCACAGCCTGATCAGCCGCGCGGCATCCTCGGGCGGGAAATAGCCGTGATCCTTGTAGATCCGGATGCGCTGTTCGAAATCATGCGCATCCGCCTCGGGGTGGAACTGGGTGGCATAGACATTCTCGCCCCAGCGGATCATCTGAAAGGGGCAGGGGTCCGAGGCGACCAGATGGGTACAGCCCGGCGGCAGCGCCTGCACCGCCTCCTTGTGGCCTACATAGGCGTCAAAGACAGGCGGCAGGCCAGCGGTCAGCGGATCGCTCGCGCCGCTTTCGGTCAGCGAGCATGTCGAGGGGCCGACCGGCTCGCCATAGCGCGCCTTGCTGACCGCGCCGCCCAGATGCGCCGCCAGCACGCCCAGCCCATAGCAACACCCCATGAAGGGATGATCGGCACCGGTGATCTGCGGCATCAGCCCCATGATCGCCGCCTCGATCCGCGTTTCGGCCGCGGGTTTGGTGGCGGGGTCGTCGCTGACACAGCCGGGGCCGCCACCAACGATGACGCCCGCGTAATCGGTCACATCCAACCCCTCGGGCAGGTCCTCGCAATCCAGCCGGATGCGGTGTACCCGCTCCGGCCCGATCCCGCATTTGTCGAGGATCGAGGCGAACTCGGCGTCAGCAGCATCGGTTTCGGGGCGCAGTTGCAGGATCAGAAAGCGTTTCATGGCGCTTCGTCTAACGTGCGGCGCTCCTCCGGGCAAGCGCGCCATCCGCAGAGGGCGAAGCGAGGCTCTGCCTCGCGCTCCGGAGTATTTCGGGCGGAATGAAGAGAGCAGGCCCTGCTGCTTCTTTCTGGTCGGAAATACTCCGGGGGAGTCGCCCGGAACGGGCGGCGGGGGCAGCGCCCCCTGCCTTGGGCGTGTTTATAGCGCCGCCATCACCTCGTCGGAGGCTTCGAAATTGGTGGTCACTCGTTGAACGTCGTCGTCATCTTCCAGCGCATCGACCAGCTTCATCAGCTTTTGCATCGCTTCGAGGTCAAGCTCAGTGGTGGTCGAGGGTTTCCAGACCAGCTTGGTCGAGTCCGATTCGCCCAACTCGGCCTCGAGCGCGTTCGATACCTCGTTCAGGTCGGTATCTGCGCAATAGATGATGTGGCCCTCGTCCGAGCTTTCCACGTCCTCGGCGCCGGCTTCGATCGCGGCCATCATCACCGTGTCGGCATCGCCGACCTCGGCGGGATAGATGACCTCGCCCTTGCGCTCGAACATGAAGCCCACCGATCCGGTCTCGCCCAGGTTGCCGCCATGCTTGGTGAAGGTCGAGCGCACGTTCGACGCGGTGCGGTTGCGGTTGTCGGTCATCGCCTCGACAATCACCGCCACGCCATTGGGGCCATAGCCCTCATAGCGGATTTCCTCATAAGCATCGCCATCGCCGCCGATCGCCTTCTTGATCGCGCGCTCGATATTGTCCTTGGGCATCGACTGCGATTTGGCTTCCTTGATCGCCAGGCGCAGGCGCGGGTTCTTGTCCGGGTCCGGGTCGCCCATCTTGGCCGCAACCGTGATCTCCTTGGAGAACTTCGAGAACAGCTTTGACCGCGCTGCGTCCTGCCGTCCCTTGCGGTGCTGAATGTTTGCCCATTTGGAATGGCCGGCCATGATGTCCTCGTCGCTGGTTGCTGGTTGGCGCCCATATAGACAAGGAGAAGGGGCGGGATCAAGGGAGCCGGTTGCAGGCCGCGCGGCGCCCTCTATGCTGACGCCATGACGATTGACCAGATCCTGCTTTTCGCCCTTTTCGCCGCCGTCTTTGCTCTGCTGCTCTGGGGGCGGTTCCGCTATGATCTGGTGGCGTTTTCCGCGTTGCTGACCGGGGTCGTGCTGGGGCTGGTCCCGGTCAAGGATGCGTTTTCAGGCTTTGGCCATCCCGCCACCATCGTGGTGGCGCTGGTGCTGGTGGTGTCCGCGGGGCTGGTGCGTTCGGGCGCGGTGTTCCTGATCACCCGCACGCTGGTCGATGCCTCGCGCGGGCTTGGCGCTCATATCGCTCTTATGGGCGGGATCGGCGCGGTGCTCTCGGCCTTCATGAACAACGTGGCGGCGCTGGCGCTCTTGATGCCGGTCGATATTCAGACCGCGCGCAAGGCGGGGCGCGCGGCGGCGCTGACGCTGATGCCCTTGTCCTTTGCCACCATCCTGGGCGGCATGGTCACGCTGATCGGCACGCCGCCCAACATCATCATCGCCTCGATCCGGGCCGAGGCGCTGGGCGAGCCGTATCGCATGTTCGATTTCGCCCCTGTTGGCGGCGCGGCGGCGCTGGCTGGTCTGATCTTTGTGGCGCTGATCGGCTGGCGCCTGATCCCGACGCGCGGCGGTGGTGCCGCCGAGGCGGCCGAGGCGCTGGCTGAATATATCGCCGAACTGACGGTGCCAGAAGAGTCGCCCCATATCGGCAAACGCCTGGCAGAACTGGATGCCGAGGCGGAAAAGGCCGACGTGGCGATCCTGGGCCTGATCCGCGACGGCAAGCGCCGCTATGGTCGCGCCGCCAACACCATCCTGGCCGCTGGCGATACGCTGGTGATCGAGGCCACGCCCGAGGCGCTGGACGAGTTTCGCGCCGCGCTCAGCTTCGATTTCTCGGACAAGGAGCGGCAGCAGGCGCTGACGGCCGCGGGTGAGGGGCTGGACGTGCTCGAGGTGGTGGTGACCGACGGTGCCCGCATCGCCGGGCGCACCGCGCAGGGGCTGGGCCTCAGCTGGCGGCAGAACAC
This sequence comes from Ruegeria sp. YKSF070, assembly GCF_059612725.1. NCBI lineage: Bacteria > Pseudomonadati > Pseudomonadota > Alphaproteobacteria > Rhodobacterales > Roseobacteraceae > Ruegeria > Ruegeria sp. YKSF070. The sequence goes on from NZ_JBXWRD010000071.1 coordinate 9,002, forward strand.
GGTGCTGATGGGCATCTCGCGTCAGGGCACCCGGATCACCCAGCACATTCGCCGGACCGAGGTGCAGCCGGGCGATATCCTGCTTCTGCTCTGCCCGCGCGACCGGGGGCCGGATGTGACCGAGTGGCTGGGCTGCCTGCCACTGGCCACGCGGGGTCTGAGCGTGACGGCCAATGACAAGACATGGCTGGCCATCGGCCTGTTTGGCGCGGCGGTGCTGGCGGCCTCGGTCGGGCTTCTCTACCTGCCGGTGGCGCTGGGGCTGGTGGTGGTGGCCTATGTGCTGACCGGCATCCTGCCGATTGCCGAGCTATACGACCATATCGAATGGCCGGTGGTGGTGCTTTTGGGCTCGATGATCCCGCTGGGCGCTGCGCTCGAGGCCTCGGGCGGGACCCAGCTGATCGCGGGCGGGCTGGTGACACTGACCGAGGGCTGGCCGGCCTGGGCGATCCTGACGGTGCTGATGGTGGTGACGATGACCCTGTCGGATGTGCTCAACAACACCGCGACGACCATTGTTGCCGCACCGGTGGGCATCCAGATGGCCAATGCGCTGGGCGTCTCGCCCGACCCGTTCCTGATGGCGGTGGCCGTGGCGGCCTCGGCGGCGTTCCTGACCCCGATCGGACACAAGAACAATACGCTGATCCTCGGTCCGGGTGGCTATCATTTCGGCGATTACTGGCGGATGGGCCTGCCGCTCGAGATACTGATCGTGGCGGTCACCATCCCGGCCATCCTGCTGTTCTGGCCGATGTGACCGGATCGGGAGCTGGTGACGGAAAATTGCAAATTTTCCGACCCGTTTTCCGTGCCGGAAAACGGCACCGCTACTCGGCGAAGCTGGCGATCTCACTCAGCGGCTTCTTGATCTTGGCTACCTCGGGCACGGTCGCGTCCTCTGCCGGGTGACCCACCGCGATGATCATCGTGGGTTTCTCGGAGGCGGGCCGCCCCAGCGCGTCGTTGAGGAACCGCATCGGGTTGGGCGTATGGGTCAGTGCGCACAGCCCCGCATGATGCAGTGCCGCCAGCAGGAATCCGGTGGCGATATTCACGCTCTCGGGCACGTAATAGTTCTTGTAGCGGGTGCCATCGTCGAACTGGCCCCAGCGCTGGGCAAAGACCACGATCAACCAGGGCGCGTCCGTCAGATGCTCTTTCACCGCATTGGTTCCGATCGGCTCCAGCGCCTTGATCCACTCATCTCCCGCGCCGCCCGCGTAGAACCGCCGCTCCTCCTCCTCGGCCTCCTCCCGGATCCGCGCCTTCAACTCCTGATCGGCCACCGCTACGAAATGCCAGGGTTGGTGATTGGCGCCCGAAGGTGCGGTGCCCGCCGTTCGCAGGCACGACTCGATCACCGCGCGCGGCACCGGCCGGTTCGAGTAATTGCGTACCGTGTGGCGCCGACGCATGGTGTCGTGAAATGCCTCTGCCGCCGCCAGCATCTGGGCATCGGTCAATTCGGTCCGGTCGGGAAGCGGAATGGCGCGATAGCTGAGTTGGGTGCGGGTAAACATGGTTTCTCCTTGTCCGGCACTTCTTTATCCGGTGCGCTCAACCAGGGATCAAGCCCAGGCTTGCGGCCTGTCGGACCGCGCGGGTGAGTGGGGCAAGCGCAGGCGTCAATACCCGGCTTACCTGCCAGGACAGCGGTACATCCAGCGGCTGGTGAGGGATTAGCGGTACCAGGTCGCCGTGGTCGATATGCTTTCGGACCAACGCGCGCGGGTTCATTCCCCATCCCATAGCTGCCAGCGCGGCATCGACGAAGCCCTGCGAGGAGGGAAGGAAATGCGTAGGGGGTGCCAGTTGCATCCCGGTCTGCGCTTCGATCCAGCGCTGTTGCAATTGGTCCTTGGCATTGAATGTCAGGCAGGGCGCGAGAGACAGCGCCTCGGGTGTGACCCCGCCCGCGAACCACTGTTTCATGAAGCGAGGGCTGGCCGTCGCGATATAACGCAGCGCGCCTAACGGATGAGCGTCGCAGCCCGGAATCGGTCTGCCGTGGGCTGTGATCGCTGCGCTGACCTCGCCGCGCCGCAGCCATTCGGCGGAATGGTCCTGATCGTCGATAACCAGATCGAACAACACGCCCTTGACGCCAAACATCGCCTCCAGAAACCAGGTTGCCAGGCTGTCCGCATTGACCGCGATCCGGACCCTTACCGGCCCGGCACCCTGGTCGAGGGCAAGGTCGCGGCTCACTTGCGCCTCCAGCAAACCCACATCCTCGGCATGTCGCGCCAGCCGCAGACCGGCGGCTGTGCCCGTTGCGGGTGGACCGCGATGGATCAGCACCAGGCCCACTTTCTCCTCGAGCGCGCGAATGCGCTGGGACACTGCCGATGGTGTGACCGAGAGCGCTCCGGCGGCGGCCTCGAAACTGCCCAGCCGCAGGATGGCGGCCAGTGCGGCAAGCTGTTGCGGGTCGAACTGCATTAGAGTTCCTAATTCAGGCTAACAATCTTTAACTGGAGTAAACCTGCGCCGCTCTCTAGTCAAACCTGGCAACCTCACGGGAATCCGCCCCATGTCCTCTGCCATTGTCGCCGGCTTTGCCCTTGGTTTCGGCCTGATCCTTGCTATCGGGGCGCAGAACGCCTTTGTCCTGCGGCAGGGGCTGCGGCGTCAGCATGTCTTTGCTGTCTGCATGACCTGTGCGCTGTCGGACGCGGTGCTGATCACCGCGGGCGTGGCCGGGTTCGGAGGGCTGGCCACGGCCGTGCCCTGGTTCGAGCCGCTGATGCGCTATGGCGGGGCGGCTTTCCTGATCTGGTACGGTGCGCGCAGCCTGTTTGCGGCACTGACCAAGACCGAGGCGCTGATGACCGGCGACGATGCCCGCAGCGGCGGAGGAGCCGCCCTGCGCCCGGTGCTGCTGACAGTGTTGGCCTTCACCTGGCTCAACCCGCATGTCTATCTGGATACCGTTGTGCTGATCGGCTCGATCTCGGCGCAATATGGCGACAGGCTCGGCTTTGGGCTTGGCGCTGTTCTGGCCAGTTTCACCTTCTTCTTCTCGCTTGGTTACGGGGCACGTCTACTCGCGCCGGTCTTTGCACGCCCCCGCGCCTGGCAGGTGCTTGACACGGTGATCGCCCTGACCATGTGGACCATCGCGGCCAAGCTGCTGCTGATGTGACCGGGCAATCGCGGGTGGTTCGCATGTGAAGGGTTGCCCCGGCGCAGGAATGGGTGTTCAACCCTGATATGCCTCTGCCCGAGACCCCAGACTCCCGTCCGCTGGCTGGCATCCTCTGGATGCTGGCGGCGGGACTGTGCTTTGTGGTGATGACCGCGCTGGTCAAGTCGATGGGGCAGGGCATGCACCCGATCCAGTCGGCCTTTCTGCGCTATCTGCTGGGCATCGTCTTTGTGCTGCCCGCGCTGCGCAGCCTGCTGGCGGCGCGGCTGACCCGGCGCCACTGGACCATGTTCGGCCTGCGCGGGGCCATCCATGCGGTGGGGGTGATGCTGTGGTTCTTTGCCATGACCCGCATCCCGCTGGCCGAGGTCACCGCGATGAACTATCTCACCCCGGTCTATGTCAGTCTCGGCGCGGCCCTGTTCCTGGGCGAGACGCTGGCGGCACGAAGGATCACCGCCATCTTCGTGGCGCTGATCGGCGCCGCGATCATCCTGCGTCCCGGTTTTCGAGAGATCTCGCCGGGCCATCTGGCGATGCTCGGGACCACGCTGACGCTGGGCGGCTCTTATCTGCTGGCCAAGGCGGCGGTCGAGGATCTCAGCCCTGCCGTGGTGGTGGCGCATCTGTCGATCTGGGTCACGGTAGCGATGATCCCCTTTGCGGTGGCGGTCTGGCAGACCCCAAGCTGGCAACAGCTGGGGGTGCTGTTCGCCATAGCCAGTTTTGCCACTGCCGGGCATTACTTCATGACCCTCGCACTCAAGGCGGCGCCGGTGGCGGTGACCCAGCCGGTTACCTTCCTGCAACTGATCTGGGCCACCTTGCTGGGCGCGCTGGTCTTTGGCGAGGGGGTCGATATCTGGGTGGTTGCGGGCGGCACTTTGATCCTCGCCTCGGTCAGTTTCATCACCTGGCGCGAGGCGGTGCTGAAACGACGCCCGATCACCCCGCCCAGCATCGCGCCCAAGCTTTGAGCCGCTTGCACGATTGCCCGACAATTGCATTGGCTCGGGCGCGAAAGAAGGAGGGCGCATGAAACGCGCGATTGCCATTCTTTGCCTGTTGCTGGCGCCCGGAACGGCGCAAGCTGGGCTGGAGATCTGCAACGACACGCCGGTTGTGCAATCGGTGGCGCTCGCCTTTCGTGGCGGCGAGGACTGGGTCAGCCAGGGTTGGTATGTGTTCGCACCGGATCAATGCCAGACCGTGCTGGAGGGCGATCTGACCAATCGCTATTATTACGTGACCGCGCTGGCCGAGGGGTGGGTGTTTGACCACCATGACATCGCCTTTTGCGTCAAGCAGGGTGTCTTTGACATTGTCGGCGCCGAAAACTGTCGGGAACGCGACCTTGTCACCAACTTGTTTCGCGAGGTTGATACCGGCCCCACGGCGACCGGTTTCCGGTTAGAGCTGTCACCTCTGGTTCGACTTGCCGATGATTGATTGACGCGTCAATAAAAACTCCCTAGCGTTTTCTGGAATCCATTGGCGCTGAGGAGAGGGCATGCCGAAAATCGGAATGGAACCGATCAGGCGCGACGCGATCGTCAAGGCGACGATAGCAGAACTGGGCGTGCAGAAAAGCCTCGATGTCACCGTCAGCCAGATCGCCCGCCGGGCGGGCATGTCGAGCGCGCTGGCGCATCACTATTTCGGTGGCAAGGACCAGATCTTTCTGGCCGCCATGCGTCATATCCTGACCGAATTCGGTGATGAGGCGCGGGCCGAGATGAAGGCCAGCACGCCAGCCGACCGGCCGCAAGCCATTGTGCGGGCCTGTTTCGCGCATTCCTGTTTCACCCCGGATGTGATTGCAGCATGGATGACCTTCTACGTGTTGTCGCAGACCAACGCTGACGCGTTGCGCCTGTGGCGCATCTATCAGTCGCGGCTGTATTCCAATCTGGTTCATGCCCTGCGCCCTGTGGTGCGCAATCCGGGGGAGGTTGCCAGTGATATCCGGGCGCTGATCGACGGGCTCTACATCCAGGCCGCGCTGGGCGCACCCGGAGAGCCCGACCTTGCCTGCGCCCACGCTTTGCGTGTTCTTGAGACCCTGATCGAGGCTGGTAAATGACCCAACCCAATATCCTGATCCTGATGGTGGATCAGCTCAACGGTACCCTCTTTCCCGACGGTCCCGCCGACTGGCTGCATGCGCCCAACCTGAAACGGCTGGCCGCGCGGTCGACCCGCTTCGCCAATGCCTATACCGCCAGCCCGCTTTGCGCGCCGGGGCGGGCCAGCTTCATGTCCGGCCAGTTGCCGTCGCGCACCGGGGTCTATGATAATGCCGCCGAGTTCCGCAGCGATATTCCGACCTATGCTCATCACCTGCGCCGCGCGGGCTATTACACCTGCCTGTCGGGCAAGATGCATTTCGTCGGCCCCGACCAACTGCACGGGTTCGAGGAGCGGCTGACCACCGATATCTACCCGGCCGATTTCGGCTGGACGCCAGATTATCGCAAACCGGGCGAGCGCATCGACTGGTGGTATCACAACATGGGGTCGGTCACCGGCGCGGGCGTGGCCGAGATCACCAACCAGATGGAATATGACGACGAGGTCGCCTATCACGCCAAGGCCAAGCTTTACGATCTGGCGCGCGGCAAGGACGGTCGCCCCTGGTGCGTCACTGTCAGCTTCACCCATCCGCATGACCCCTATGTGGCGCGGCGCAAATACTGGGATCTCTACGAGGAGTGCGAGCACCTGCTGCCCGAGGTGGGCGATCTGGGCTATGAAAATCACGACCCGCATGCCAAGCGCATCTTCGACGCCAATGATTGGCGCAATTTCAACATCACCGAGGATGACATCCGCAAGTCGCGCCGGGCCTATTTCGCCAATATCTCCTATCTCGACGACAAGGTGGGTGAGATCCTCGAGGTGCTGGAAACCACCCGGCAAGAGGCGATCATCCTCTTTGTCTCGGATCACGGCGACATGCTGGGCGAGCGGGGCTTGTGGTTCAAGATGAACTTCTACGAAGGCTCTGCCCGGGTGCCGCTGATGGTGGCCGCGCCGGGCATGGCCTCGGGGCGCATCGACACGCCGGTCTCGACCATCGACGTGACCCCGACGCTGGGCGAACTGGCCGGTGTGGACATGGCCGAAATCGCGCCCTGGACCGATGGCACCAGCCTAGTGTCGCTAGCCAACGGCACCGAGCGTACCGCGCCGGTGCTGATGGAATACGCCGCCGAGGCCTCTTATGCGCCGCTGGTTTCGATGCGGTACGGCAAATGGAAGTACAACCGCTGCGCGCTTGACCCCGACCAGCTTTTCGATCTGGACGCTGACCCGCATGAGATGACCAACCTCGCCGATCACCCCGACCATCAGGGCACGGTACAGAGCCTGCGCGCCAAATCCCATGCCCGTTGGGACCTTGACCGCTTCGATGCCGAAGTGCGCGCCAGCCAGGCCCGCCGCTGGGTGGTCTACGAGGCGCTGCGCCAGGGCGGATATTACCCCTGGGACTACCAGCCGCTGCAAAAGGCCTCGGAACGCTATATGCGCAACCACATGAACCTGGATAATCTGGAGGAAAGCCAGAGGTTCCCGAGGGGGGAGTAGCTGTTTCCCCTAATGGTACCCTGGCAGCGACGGAAATGATCATGGCCCCGATTCTTCCACGCCTTGCCAGGCGGTTTTACAGCGCTCAAGCCGTTCGCTTCGCACATGCAAATCAGGTTATGATCGGGTAAACTCCTGTTCCAAAAGAGGGGGATCATGACCACATCAGAACACATCGCCGCGTTGACCGCGCTTGTCGAAACCTACGTGATGGCGATGACCCGTGGCGACCGGCCCGCGCTGAAGCGGATATTCTTCGACCGGGCCAGTGAGGTGGGCCATTACGAAGGAGAGCTGCTCTGGAACTCCCGCGACGCTTTCATCGCCATGTGCGAGGACGCGGCTGACGCGGTAACCGATCCGTTCTGGGCGATCAGCTCAGTTTCGGTGCAGGGGGACATCGCGATGGTCCATGTCGAAAACGACTGGGCCGGCATGCGCTTTGACGATTTCCTTACGCTGCTGTTGCACGATGGCAGTTGGCGCATCGTGTCGAAAATCTATCGCATCCGCTGAATGGCCCGGATTGCCGGACGTTAGCCGTTCAGCAAAGCCTCGACCTCGGCCACGCTTGCCGCACCCTTCAGCAGGGTGAAATCGCCGCGCTCCAGCATGGCGCGGGTGCCGTCCAGAAGGATCTGTTGCGTCACCCGGGCCAGGCCGCCGCCAATCGAGATCCGGGCAACCCCCAGCGCGCCCATCTGTTCAGTCGTCAGATCCCGCGTTTCCCCCGCCGCCAGCAGGTTGACCGGCGTCCCGGTGGCCACCAGCGCCCGGGTGGTATCGGCATCGACAAGCGGCGCATAGATCACATCCGCACCCGCCCGGGCAAAGGCTAGGCACCGGCGCAAGGCCTCGGCCTGATCATAGTTTCGCATCAGCCAGCCATCCGCGCGCGCCGTCAGCACGATGCCCGCCGCGCGGGCGGCGGCCACCGCCGCCTCGATCCGGGCCAGGGCGAGGTCGAAGGGGTACGATCCCTTGGACGGCATTTCGGTATCCTCGACCGAAACCCCGGCCAGCCCCGCCTCCGCCGCCAGACGTACCGTCTCGGCCACGGTGTCGGGGCTGTCGCCGAACCCGTTCTCGAAATCGCCATTCACCGGCACATCGACGGCGGCGCAGATATCGGCGGCATGCTGAAGCGCGACCTCGCGCTTGATCTGCCCGCCATCCGCCAGACCCAGGGTAAAGCCATGTCCGGACGATGTCGTCGCCAGCGCGCGCGCGCCCAGACCTGCCATGACCTTGGCCGACCCGATATCCCACGGGTTCGGCATCACCAGAGGATCACCCGGGACGTGCAAGGCCCGGAAACGTTCAGTCAGTTCTTCGCGGCGCATGATGGCACTCCTCATTGATCTGGCGGCCCGATGAGCATATCGGCCTCGGGCGCAAAAGGAACGGCAATCCTGCGATGACGCGCGCGCCTGTCACCGCCGGTCCAGCAACAGTTCCGTCAAGGCCCGCGCATCGGCCCGCGCCATCGCCGCATCCGGTGCCGCCCCCCCCTGCGCCGCTTCGATCCAGATGCCGTCCATATAGGCTTGGATGCTGCTCTGGACCCATCCGCGTGTGGCTTCGGGCAGTAGTGCACGCAATTCGTGCCGCAGGTTCGAGGCGACCCGCGCCCGGTTGATCCGGTGCAGCCGCGACAGGCTGCTGGTATAGGGTGCGTTGGCCCAGAATTGCACCCAGACCGAACATTGGGCGGGCGTGAACAGCGTATCGTCGAAATTGGCCTCGACAATGGCCAGCAGCCGCTGGCGCGGTGTTCGTGCCTCGGCCAGTCGGGTCAGCAATGCCGTGTGCAGGATCGACAGAAGACGGCGCATCGTTTCCTCCATCAGCCGGTCCTTGGACCCGAAGTAATAGTTGATCGACGCCGCCGAGGCCCCGGCCTCGCCCGCGATCTCGGCCATGGTGACCGAGCCGAATCCCCTGTGATGCAACGACCGGATCGCAGCGGCGACCAACTCGTCATTGCGGATGTCCCGAATGCGTTTGCGTCTCATGTGGCCATATTGGTCAATCGGCCAAAGGGTTCAAGTTTAAAGGATTATCGAAAAACCTGAATGGCAATACAAGTTTTGGTTCTTTTGGTCAGGTTATTGTGCTAATTTCCCGCATCATTCGACCCGGCCCCGAGGAGAGGGCGGGCGTGACCCCAGGGAGGGACCATGATCCTTAATTCGATCTTGAGCTTTGGGCTGCTGCTGACCTTTGGTCTGGTGGCCTTTTGCGTCATCAAATGGCGCGATGTGGACTGTATCGGCCCGACGCCGGTGCATCTGTTCACCTTCATTGCGATCCTGTTCACATCCGGTCTGGATGTCGGTTTGATCATGTTCCCGCTCGCTGAATTCGGCGGTTATGCCGACGATCCGGCCTATGCCTTTGCCAACCCTCTGGCGATTGAGTTCGGGTTCTGGGGCTTTCTGATCTGGGCCTTCTATTTCCTGACCGCCTTCTATTTTTGCGTGATCGAACCGCGCGTCGGCTTTTTCGAGATCCCGCTGGTGAAACTGATCAACAACATCGTCATCATCGGCACCTGCGCCTTTACCGCCAGCCTGTTCCTGATCTACCTGCCCGGCTACATTCCCGAGATCGGCGATGGCGAGACGGTGGTGCCCGCCTTCTACGTCATCGTGTTCCTGACCATTCTGGCAGCGGCTTATTCCTCTACCGATC
>NZ_JBXWRD010000072.1:0-18035 GCF_059612725.1 Ruegeria sp. YKSF070
TCTGTTCGTCGGTCAGCCAAAACAAGTTGCTCATCACGCCTCCTGAAGTTCAGGAGCTTGAATCAGCCCGGCGCCACGACTGCAACCAAATCAATGGGTCCAGAGCCTAGTCTGACTATTCCCGAGATACGTCAGCTTGCAAAAGACTTGGCCAAGGCTTGTGCCAATGTGTCCGTTGAGTTACTTGACAGGAACCAGAGCAAAGCGTTCATCGAGCGCGTCTGGACGCGAACGTCCAGTGCTCGGGCTTGGGTCAAAGGCTGACCGGCCTGTCGTCACGAAAGTGGTTGTATGAACGTAGAAGTGGCAACAGATTGCCACTCTTCCGAAGCCGACACAGAGCATTCGGAATGGTGGCGGGGATTCTTGAAGGGACATCATCTTTGGGATGATCCCACCAAGAAGCCATTGTCGGTTGTCGATTTGTTCTGCGGCTCTGGCGGTTTCGGATTGGGGACGGCTCTTGCAGCCGGTTGCTTCGATCGTCGTGCGGTTTTCCATGCAATCGCCGATGCGGATGTTTCCGCGATGGAGGTCTACGGTCGGTCCTTGCCGGTAAGAAAGAAGATCGCCGACTCCTTAGCGACGATCGTGGACTATTCGGTCGATCAAATGGGTGATACCGCCGAGTTCGATTACCCCCCTGAGATCATTCAACATGACCTCGCCGCGGAGGTGGGCAAAACGGATCTGCTCATCGCGGGTCCACCATGCCAAGGGCATTCGAACTTAAACAATCATACGCGTCGAAATGATCCCAGGAACGATCTATTCGTCGCGACGGCGGCGATCGCGGTCGCCCTAGGCGCGAAGGCGGTCGTAATCGAGAATGTTCCCGGCGTGGTTCGTTCCCATAGCGACGTCGTCGAACTCGCGCGCCAGCTGCTGGTTTCCGAGGGCTATGCTGTGGCCGACCGAGTGCTGAGGATGGACGATCTCGGCGGATGGCAGACACGCGCTCGATACTTCATGATCGCAGTCAAAGATGCCGAGCAAGTGGTCTTGCAGGAAACTCTGAGCCATTTGGCGACTGAGGCTTCTGGTGCATGTTTCGGGAAACGGGAGCCACGCGACGTCCTTTGGGCGATCGCCGACCTCGAGGACAGCGGAGGCAATTCTGTTTTCGATACGTCGCCTGTCCAGGGGCCTGAGAACATTCGGCGGATAGACTTCCTCTTCGACGAGGGTATCTACGATCTCCCGAACAGCGAACGGCCCGACTGCCACAAAGATGGAACGACTTACACGTCGGTCTATGGTCGAATGCACCCTGACCGGCCCGCGCCAACGATCACGACCGGCATCGGTACGCCTGGTCAAGGCAGGTTCATCCATCCGACCCGGCGTCGCCTGGTCACACCGCATGAGGCTGCTCGCATTCAATCCTTTCCAGACGGCTACGGCTTCATGGGTGGAGACGGCGAGACGCCTCGAAAAGCGTTGGCGAAATGGATCGGTGATGCAGTGCCCCCCTACCTCGGCATGTCAGCTGTTTGCGCTGCGCTGTCGGTCTTGACGGGCGCTGCTCCCAAGGTTCCGTGGGAAGTCAGATAGCAAAAGACATCCCCAACCATTGCATGAACGGTCGCAAAGGAATTCACGTGCCATGGTGTGCGCCACCTTGGCTCTCGTTCTCAAATCTCCCTCGGAAAAGTGGGACACAAATCCGAAAAAATCCAATAAACATGGTGAAGGAGAAAAGTCCCACCGGCTCGTAACTTAATACAATAAAAGCAACAGGTAATGCCGCACCCGGGCACCATTTTTACCAGATAAAACAAATGCTTCGCGGCGTGAACGTGGTGCCCAGTGCATGGGCGCATTGGGCTGGGTGCTCATTGGGGGCAGAATTCAGCGTGAAAAGGTGTTGTCGGTGACCCGAACCGCTGAGGCGTTTGCTGCACGGCGGATGACCGATCGGATCACGGACCGCTTCGACATGACGCCAGACAAGCTGGTTGGCGATACGGGCTACGGATCAGCAGAGATGCTGGGCTTGCTGGTGGAAGAGCGCGGCATCGCCCCGCACATTCCGGTCTGGGACAAGTCGAAACGGACGGACGGCACATTCTCACGAGAAGACTTTGTCTATGACCCTGCAACTGACAGCTACACATGCCCTGGCAACAAGGAACTGCGGACGTATCGCCCGAACTTCTCCACGCCGCGCAAGCCGAACGGCGGCAAAGACGGGTTCCTAAAATATCGAGCGTCAAAGCACGACTGTGACACATGCCCATTAAAAGCGAATTGCTGTCCAAAACAGCCAGCCCGAAACGTGCTTCGTTCCGTCCATGAAGCAGCACGCGACGTGGCCCGCGATATCCGAAAAACCGATGCCTGCATGACGTCGTTCATTCAGAGGCGGAAAGTCGAGATGCTGTTTGCACATCTAAAGCGATACATCGGTGTGCCGATGATGCGGCTACGAGGACCCAAAGGCGCATACGAACCGTTCCAACTCGCAGCCACCGCCCAAAATCTCCGGAAGCTCGCAAAACTGATACCCGAAGCAAAACCAACAGGTTGAGAAGAGGACAACCAGCCGCCTTCGCCGTCACCCACCAAACGCTCAGACAACGACTTCTTCAACACTATCCGGAAAGAGCCGCCGTTTGGCTGTGGCCTCTGAACGGCCGGTAGCGCAAGTCTCGGAGCCAAAACGATCTTAAGTAAAGTGTACAGTCTCCTTCTTTGGAACGCTGTGTTGGTAGCGCGCGTGGCCACAGGTTCTAACGGATCAAGGGTTCAGAAGTTCGGCCGGAGCCAACAGTACGGTTGTAGCCTCCTGCGCGAGAAGAACGGTTCCAGGAATCGCGCCTGCTCGGCCGGCTTGGTCTGTTTGCATCCCCGCTCGTACAGCCTCGGTTTGTCGCAAAAACGAGATCACCGCAGGCGAGGTTGCAGCTGCGAGGTGGCGTGAGGCCGCATCACGGGCCTCCGTCAGGTCAATAATGATGATCTTCTGACCCGCGACCGGCTCAATCGAGGAGAGGTTGCCGAGGCGGGTGCCGTGCCCGGTCAATCGCGCCGACAGGCGCAGGGCCGGATCGCGCCGGGAGACAAAGACGACAAACGGGTCTGGCAGCGTGCCGATATCCTCAGCCTGCGCTTTGAAGACCTCGGGATCGATATCTGGCGACATCAGCACCACACCGCCGACGCGAGCCAGGGTGGGGCTGTCGCGCAAAGCCATTTGACGCAAGACCTCCATCGTCAGTTGCGAGCCCATGGAGTGCGCGACGATCACCACGCTGCGCGCTCCCGCGCGCACGAGGTCATCCAGCATTCCCTCTAGCCCGTTGCGCGCAAGCAGAACCGCGTCACGATCTGCCGCATAGCCAAGCGGCTGGCCGTGCGAGGGCCACGCATAGTGGAAGGTCGGCCCCTCAATTTCGAAATCCGCAATCATCTGCGCGGTTCGGAAAATACCGTCTGCCATGCGGTTGTTGAACCCGTGCACCGTCAGGACGACCTCTCGGCTGAGGCTCGCCCGCGCCGCGAGTTCACGGGAGGTACGTGCGCGAAAGGCGCTCCGATCGGCGAACCGTCCGACGCTTGCAGTCAGGAAGTCCTTGCGCGGATCGGGATCAACACTAGGCAGTGTTACCGTGCCAGGCGTCCGATCCGGCGGCACGCTCACGTCGACCAAGCCGTATGTAAGCGGGCCGGGTTCGGTGCGGGACCATAGTCCGTCTGTCGTCGGCTGCCGCGTCGTCCCGACCAAGACGGGAAAACGAAGCTCTGCCGTCTGAGCCATCGGGTCTGGAACAAGGTCAGCCCTAGGAGCGCAGCTCGCAGCCACAGTGATCGCGAGCAGTGCGAAAATCCGCAGTAGCCGGGGTTTGGGCCGTGCGCCAGGCGGCATAGGGATGGCAGACCATTTTTGCTCTTGCACCGCCTTGAGTATCGACATCAAAACCACCCACCATATTGATTTCTGGCCATCATGACGTCGTCGGTCCCGGCCGCAGCCCAGTTTCATTTGCTCGTGTCTTGCGTCTCAAGTTCTCTTCTCTGCAGCGGCGCGCAGGGTCATATAGTTCACCACCCCGGCGGCCAGGCCGGCGATCAGCCCGAGCATGATAATCGCGACCGGCAGCGACACCGAGATGGACCCTATGAGCCTCTGCCAGAGCACCGCGAAGGTCACAAGGATGCCCAACGCGAAGAAACCGTGCTTTACCACCAACCAGAGGAAGGCCGGATAAAATGGCGGTTTGGGAGGTTTGACAGTACCATAGGCGACAGCGGTAAGGATCATCGCAAGGCTCACCGCAAGCGGCACCGCGGCTCCAAAGACCGTATGGGTGTCATTCGTGATCCCATCAACCGTCAGTGGCAAGGGACCGTGCCCCGCGAGGAGATACCACTGGATCGCGCCGTTGATAATTGCGTTGATCAAGCCAGAGATGACAGCGCCCTTCAGGAGGTCGGAGTGCTCGGGTGTGGCTATCGTGGACATTGGCTCTCTCCTCGCTTTCGATATCTATTGCGCGCCGACTGCCAAGATCTCGTCCAGGGTGGGAAACAGAACCGTTCGACATTTTTCAAGACCCGCCTCGCGATTGCGGAAATTGGACCGCGCGACCTCTAGGTCGGCCTCTCGCGCGAGAACGGTGCTGAAAGGGAGCGAGCCGCGCGCATTGAGTTGACGGGCGCGTTCCAACGCCTTCTGGGCATAGGCGGCCCAGGCCTTGTGTGCAACAACCTCGTCCGGGCCCTTGTCGCAGCCCGCATCCCAGCCGCGGCGGAAGGTGCCGTAAAGCTCCTCGACGGTCACGCTTTCCCCGCCAAAGAACCGCGCCATCTGGGTCATCGCCTCGTATTCAGCGCTGACGTAGTCGAGGCTATTCTCGGCGACGATCAGCTGCTTCCGGTTCCAGGCGTCTTTCAGCTGCGAGATTTCCAGTTCGATCAGCGGGATCGCATTTTTTTCGAACAGGTCCTGGTTCTGTTCGAGGATCTTCCGGTCCCGCTCAAGCTGCGCTCGCACAGTGTCGAGCTGGATCCGCGCCATCATGGTCTGGTACCCAAAGGATCGTCCCTGATCGACGAAGAGCAGGACGCCGAGTTGCGTGGTGTTCAGGGGCGTTCCGGTTTCCTCCGACCAAGCCGGCTGAAACGTCAGAACCATGAGACATGCGGCCCCAAAGGTGACACGACGCTTGGCCAGCGACGCGAACATCCTGAGGCAGGCACGCAGGACACGCACGCCTTCAACTCCCGAAGAGACGCACGACGGCGCCGCCACCATGGACGTTGATGATCTGGCCGCTGACCCAGCTCGACGCGGGCGAGGTCAGATAAAGCATGGCGTTCGCGATATCCTCCATCTTGCCTGCCCGGCCGGTCAAGTTGTCGGGATGCGCCAGCTTTTCCTGCATTTCGGGTGTGACACCTGCGTCGGCGTAGCCCGGGGTAATGACCGTCCCGATCAGGACGGAGTTCACGCGCGCCCGCTTGTTCAGCATATGGGCCAGCGACACCATCATCTGGTTCAGCGCGGCCTTGGCCGTGCCATAGGGCAGGATATCGTAAGCCGGCACGGCAGACGAGAACGAGCCGGAGTTGGTTATCGAGGCGTTCTGGGCCTTCTCCAGGTAGGGTAAGCAGGCCATGCTCATCCGGTAGGCGCTAACCGTATTCAGGTCGTAGGACTTCAGAAACTCTTCCCGCGAGATCGCGGCCGGGTCAGGCTGGCGACCGCCCCAGCCGACGTTGTTGACAAGGGTCGAGACGCCACCGAAAGCCTTGACCGTGGCGTCCACTACGGCCTGAATGTCCTCGTCCTTTGTCACGTCGCAGCCCATTCCGTGGACTTCGTTGCCGGTCTCCTTGGCGATGTCCGAGGCCGTGTCGGCAGATTTCTCGGCCTGTAGGTCGCAGATCATCACCTTCGCACCTGCAGCGGAGAGGGTTTTGGCGATCTGGGCGCCAATGTTCTGCGCGCCGCCGGTGATGATGACATTGTGGCCGTCCATACGGAAATCGGCAAATGCGTCTATACTCATGGATGTCTCCTGTTGTTTTGAAATAGCCGGCTCAAGCGGGTCGTGCTTCGGGCCTACGACAGGTTCGCGTCAATCGAGTTCCTGCACGCCGCCGCCAGAAACGGTCAGGATCTGACCGCTAACCCATGCCGCCGCAGGCGAACACAGATAGAGTGCGGCGCCCGCAATATCCGAGGGCTCGCCAAGGCGCTTGATCGGCGTGTGCTTGAGCATGGCCTTCTCGACCTCGGGTGTGAGCACGGTAGCCAGCGCCGCCGTCCGGATCGCTCCGGGCGCAATTCCGTTCACCCGAATGTTCCGCGACCCCAAGTCATGGGCGATGTTGCGGGTCAGATGGCTGATCGCGGCCTTGGAAGAGGAGTAAGAGGCCATGTGCACGTTCTTGTTTTCGGCCGACATTGACGAAATGTTGAGCACCGCTCCTCCGCCGGCGGCTTCCATGTGCGGTGCAGCAAGCTGAGTGAGGCGAAACGGCGCAAACACGTTCAGCTCATAAGCCCAGCGGAAATCTTCCATCGGCATGTCGAAGGGCTTCGGCCCCCCGCCGCCGGCGTTGTTCACGAGGATCGTCAGGCTGCCGAAATTGTCGATCGCCGCCTGAACGGCCGCTTCCAGATCGGATTCCTTCGTGACGTTGCAGGCGAGACCGATGGCCTTGCCGCCAGCCTTGGTGATGCCCTTGGCGACTTCGTCTGCGGTCTCCTGCTTGAGGTCGCTGACGACGACGGCCGCGCCGGCGCCGGCGAACATCTCTGCAATACCTCTGCCAATACCGGCCCCCGCGCCGGTGACAATGGCCACTTGGCCATCAAGTTGAAATGCCTTTGGATCGAACATGCGTGCCTCCGCTTCGCTTCTCTCTAGAAAAGTAGAGCGGCGACAACGTGCTGGCACGGAAACAGGTGCTCATTTTGAGCACCTAGCAGCGTCTTGCCCCTATCGGCTTTTCGCGATCAGGCGCTCGTCCTTTTCAATGAGCTTCTGGAGGTCGGCGAACAGCCGTGCGACGCGCCGGATCGCAAGGCTATCCAATTCTGCAAGATCGTGGCGAGCGCTGGATTGGCCTTCGACAGACACGAGCCGATAGGCCCCTGCGTCATCCCGTTCAATCCAGCCGCGCTCCATAAGCGATTGCAACTTGCGCCGGACAGTCTGGCGCGGGATCTTGGTGATGTCGGAGATACGGGACGCGTTCGTGCTTTCGGCAGAAGCCTCCACATCCAGCACGGACAAATCCGGATTGGCAGTGGCACGCACGGCGCTGAGCCGAGCTTGTCCCAGCACCGCCATTACGAGCATCTCCTGATAATCCCCGTCGAACGGGCTCACCGCGTCGACCATATGACCGATCAGAAACTCGACGAAAACGTACTGGTAGTCGAGGTAGTGTGCATTAAACGCGGCTGCGATTCCGTCGACCCGATGAGAGCGCTTTGGGGAGCCATGAATGCTATTTTTCTTCTTGGACAAAATCGACCCCTCGTCCATTTGATTTGGCTCGTCAGTGCATATCGAGCCTGTCAAGTCGCCGATGCGAGTCGATTGACGGAAATTGTTTATTTGCAATAACTGCGCGCTTGCTCTCGTATCAGGCTCGTACACTGGCTATTCTTCCCAGAAGGTCCAGCGACCGCAAGGTCCGTCTGCATTCGTAAGTCCGGCAAT
This sequence comes from Ruegeria sp. YKSF070, assembly GCF_059612725.1. Classification (NCBI taxonomy): domain Bacteria; kingdom Pseudomonadati; phylum Pseudomonadota; class Alphaproteobacteria; order Rhodobacterales; family Roseobacteraceae; genus Ruegeria; species Ruegeria sp. YKSF070. The sequence continues at coordinate 7,680 of NZ_JBXWRD010000072.1, forward strand.
CACACTGCACGGTGACCGAACAGCCGAATTGGAGAAGCAGCGTTGCAGCGGCACCGCGCTTGGGAAGTCGTTGCACTCGACCCGCGTTCACTATGGCTTCGTCCGCTGATCGTGCACTTCGCCAGTTCGAATGGTTCGTAGCTAGGTCCGTTGTGGGCTCGAAGCAGCCTTGCGGCAACGCAGCGGGTTGAGCTGCGACCTAGTCCCGAATGCAGACATTACGAAAATCGAGATGATCCAACGCTTTCAAAGTCTTGTGTTGCGATGCCGACATTCAGCTTTCAGATGCTGTCGTTGGCATGACACTGGCTGTTCGACGGCTTCGAGCCCAATGAAGACCAACTTTTCGCCTATGAGTTTGTCAGCGATACGAATTTTTTCGTCTCGTGGCACTGGTACGATCGGCTTTCGTCGTGGCGTCAAAGAGGAAATTCCTTACTTGCGTTCCTGTGCACCTCACAAAGCATTTCGCATCTGTATCGACCGACGTCACGCAGTTGGGCGGCGTTCAGTTTAGCCAGGGCCCTGGTACGTTTCTGACGTTCTGCATACTTCTTTCGGCGCGCGACCAAATTGCTCCAAATTTTCTCAATTCTGCCGATACGTGAAGGAGACAGTACAAATGAAATCGGCATATCAGTCATTGTTCGGCGTGCACCGGAGAATTTGCGGGTATGCGCTTTACCAAGTGCGCAGGCGGGCCGTCCGAACCCCACCAGATTTCGCGGCGTCCATTGGATGTGAACCAGTGATTGTCCCACCTTGCGATGTCGCGCTCGGCAGCTTCTCGATTGAAACCCGCGACTGCCGCTCCAAGAGCGTCGATACTCTCAACTGGGAGCCATGTGCCTCCGCCAGGTGTTGGTAGCGGATCACCACTCGGATCAAGACAGGCTCCATAAAGATCTTCAGAGATCGAACAATTGAAGAAGAAAAGTTTTGCGTTGGTATCGGACATTTTCTGGCACCTTTCGCGATGTTGGTGCCCGCAGGTTAACTTAGCAGCAATATATCGCACCAACAGATATAATCTGTTAACTATACAACTATCAGCGATACTAAACGTCTTGACTCGAGGCTTCTCTTTGCCTTCGCCGCCACCTACGAGGAAGGGAGTGTATCCCGTGCTGCTGACCGGTTGGGCCTTACGCAGCAAGGCCTGAGTGGCTCGATCGCGCGGCTGAGGGACCTGCTCGGCGATCCTCTCTTCGTGCGCCAAGGGCACGGTGTCGTGCTTCCTTGCGCTCTATCGCGTCGAAGAGCGCCTCTCTTGTATTCTCTCGCGCCCACACGGCTGCAAGGCCCGAGGCCAGTGCATCTGCGTGTCTCAGATCGTCTGACACGTCGTCCTTCGTCATCTCATCGCTGCGTTCTCCCTTGTAGCATGAGCAGGATTTCACTGGGTCGATACAGGGTCTCCGTAAGGTTCGTGGTTGAAGTCGCCAAACTCTTCCTCGACCATACACCTCGATGGCCACCCGGGATTACACCAATGACGGCGCAGAAATTACACCACGTGCGCGGACACTAACACCGGATACGGAACGCATTCGCTTCGCCGAACCAAAGCGGCTGAGATCTACCGGAAAACAGGAAACCTGCGTGCTGTGCAGCTGTTGTTGGGACATACTAAGATCGATAGCACAGTACGCTATCTCGGTGTCGAGCTGGAAGATGCGCTGAGCATAGCGGAACAGATCGACATATGAACCATGCGGGCGAGCCGCGATTCCGCTCGCAATCGCCGGAACCAAAACAACTGGCAAGATAATAGGGATACCAGGACGCCATCGAACAATTTCGAGAGGAAGACTACACCAACGTTTGTCAAGTGTCGTTTTTTTGGTCATTTTGCGGACATGGAATTCTTGGAAGTCAGTCATAACAACCTTCTCGTTGCCATGTCTTGCCTGGTTGCTCTGGTTGCGGGATTCACCGGATTGTCTTTGACACGTGACCTCGGCTCGAAACCAGACTTCGAGAAAAAGGTATCGATCGCATTGGCCGCCATCGCGCTCGGTGGTGGGATATGGGCCATGCATTTCGTGGCAATGCTTGGTCTGCAGATGCCCATCTTGTTCTATTACGATGCCGCGATCACGCTGATCTCCGCGCTGACCGCAATCCTGATCGTCGGGGGCGCGCTGATCATCCTGCATTTCACCGTCCGTAACCGTTTTATGGTGTCCTTGGCTGGCGGCATTGTTGGTGTGGGTATCCTTGCCATGCACTACATCGGGATGGCTGGGCTTGAGTTGTGTCGCGCGGTCTACACGCCATTTGGCGTCATAGTGTCGTCGCTCGTGGCGGTTCTGCTGTGCAGTCTGGCGTTTGGCATTGCCTATGGTCAGAGGACCAACCGGAACATCATTCTTGGCACTTTGTGTTTTGCGATCGCGGTGGTAAGCGTGCATTTTCTGGCCATGTCGGGGACCCAGTTTGTAGTGGTGTCTGATGGAACAGAGTTTGGCCCATTGATGAGCAATGAGACACTTGCCCTTGGTGTCAGCTTTTTCAGTTTCGTCATGTTCGGTGCCTGCCTTTGGGTCGGAGTGACTTACCTTCCGCGACCAAAGCAAGATGCGCAGCCCAGTGGGGATAAAGGCTCCACCGATCCGCGACCTCTACCGCTTCAAGTTCCTTGTGAGCGTGAGGGGGGCAAAGTTTTCGTATCTGCCAGGGACATTATGTTTGTGCGGGCGGACGCTCATTACACCCAAGTCTATACGGAAGAAGACCGGTTGTTCTGCGTGTGGTCCGTGACCGAAGCAATGAAGCGTCTTGTTCCGCTGGGCTTCCTTCAGACCCATCGAAGTTACTTGGTCAATCCAGAACACGTCGTCCGATTTGAGAGGACAAAAGACAGCGGCAAATGCGTGTTCGAAGGCCCAGAAACACCGCCGGTACCCGTGAGCCGTTCCAAGTTGAAGGCTATACAGGACGCATTGGCTTCGCAGGCCAGCGCAAGTCGTGCGAGCTGAAGCGCATTTCGTGCAAAACACCTGTCGTTCATAGGTTTGTTGAAGCTCTAACATACGAACGTATGCACTTCTCCATCTCAGCAATTTGAATCGCTTTGAGGGAGGAGAGTCGATGATACCAGCGGCATTTGAGTATTACAGACCCAAGGATATGGCAGCTGTTCTGTCTATCCTGCAAGAACATGGCGATGACGCGCGTGTGATGGCTGGCGGTCACAGCCTGATCCCCATGATGAAGCTGCGCATGGCCGACGTTCCGCACCTGATCGACCTTCAGGATGTTGGCGGGATGTCTGATATCGAGATCGGCGCCGACAGCATCCGTATCGGAGCCATGGTCACGCAGCATGACATCATCGACCATGATGCGCTTGCGCAGGCGGCGCCAATCTTGCGCGAAGCGGCGCTGCAGATTGCTGATCCGCAAGTGCGTTACATGGGCACTGTTGGCGGCAATGTCGCCAACGGAGACCCGGGCAATGATATGCCCGGCCTGATGCAGTGCCTCAACGCGACCTTCACCGTTGTGGGCTCTGACGGTGAGCGCGAGATCCCCGCGCGGGAGTTCTATGAGGCCGCCTACATGACTGCCCGCGAAGACGACGAAGTTCTGACCGCGGTCACGATCCCGATGCCACAGGGCGGCCATGCTTACGAAAAGCAGAAGCGGAAGATTGGCGATTACGCAACTGCCGCCGCTGCGGTGCAAATCGTAAAAGACGGGGCCACCTGCGTGTCGGCGTCGATTGCGATGACGAACCTGAGCGATACGCCGGTCTATTCCGAGGCGGCAGGTGCTGCGCTGGTTGGAACTTCGGTGGATGATGCCGCGATCAAGGCCGCGATGGCCGCAATGATGAATGACATCGACCCGACCGAAGACAATCGCGGTCCCGTCGCCTTCAAGAAACATGTTGCAGGTGTAATCCTGCGCCGCGCCATCGAGCGCGCCTGGTCACGCGCCTGAGGGAGAGGACGGAATGGGAAAGAAACAGCATTACAAAATGACGGTGAACGGCAAGGAAGAAGAATTCCTTGCCGAGCCGCGTGAGTTGCTCATCTATACGCTCCGTGAGCGGCTCAACATTACCGGCCCGCATATCGGTTGCGAGACGTCGCATTGCGGGGCCTGCACCGTCACCATTGATGGAAAGTCGGTAAAATCCTGCACCATGTTCGTGGCCCAGGCCGACGGCAAGGACATCACGACCATCGAAGGCATCGGCGGGCCAGACAACCTGCATCCGCTTCAGGTCGCGTTCAAGGAACATCACGGCCTTCAGTGTGGCTACTGCACGCCGGGGATGATCACCCGGGCCAAGAAGCTGCTCGAGGAGAACCCGAACCCAACCGAAGAGGAAATCCGCTTCGGTATGGCGGGCAATATCTGCCGCTGCACCGGGTACCAGAACATCGTGAAGTCCATACGCGCAGCCGCGGCGGAAATGAATGCAGCCAAGGAGGCGGCAGAATGAAAGACGAAGTAACAAGCCGCGAGGAGCGGATCGAGAACCTCAAAGGCATGGGCTGCTCGCGCAAGCGGGTCGAGGATGCGCGCTTCACCCAAGGCAAGGGCAACTATGTCGATGACATCAAGCTGGATGGCATGTTGTTCGGCGACTTTGTCCGCTCGCCCTATGCGCATGCGAAGATCGTTAATATCGACACCGCTGCCGCGCTAGAGGTGCCAGGCGTTTTGGCCGTCCTGACGGCCAAGGATCTGGAGCCCTTGGGCCTGCACTGGATGCCGACGCTTGCGGGTGACAGGCAGATGGTGCTGGCCGACGGCAAGGTTCTGTTCCAGGGTCAGGAGGTTGCCTTTGTCGTGGCCGAAGATCGCTATGCCGCCGCAGATGGGATCGAAGCGGTTGAGGTGGAATACGAAGAGCTGGAGGTTCTTGTTGATCCGTTCAAGGCGATGCAATCCGATGTGGTGCTAAGGCCAGACACGGTTGCCGAGGACGGCAGCCCGGCTGATGGTGCGCACGGCCCCCGCAAGCACCACAATCACATCTTTACATGGGAAGCTGGCGACAAGGGCCCGACTTTCGAGACCATCGACAACGCCGAAGTCGTGGCTGAAGAAACCATGTATTACCACCGCACCCATCCGTGCCCGCTGGAAACCTGCGGCTGCGTGGCGTCGATGGACAAGGTGAACGGCAAGCTGACCCTCTGGGGCACGTTCCAGGCACCGCACGCCATCCGGACCGTTGTGTCGCTGATCTCCGGGATTGAAGAGCACAATATCCGCGTGATCAGCCCTGACATCGGCGGCGGCTTTGGTAACAAGGTGGGCGCCTATCCGGGCTATGTCTGCTCGGTCGTGGCCTCCATCGTGACGGGCAAACCGGTCAAGTGGATCGAAGACCGGATGGACAACCTGATGACCACCGCCTTCGCGCGTGACTACCACATGACGGGTCGGATCAGCGCCACCAGGGAAGGCAAGATCACTGGCCTGCATTGTCACGTGACTGCCGACCATGGCGGATTTGACGCCTGTGCCGACCCAACGAAGTTCCCGGCCGGGTTCATGAACATCTGCACCGGGTCCTATGACATCCCGACCGCGTTCCTGGAAGTCGACGGCGTCTATACCAACAAGGCGCCAGGTGGGGTCAGTTACCGCTGTTCCTTCCGCGTGACCGAGGCCGTGTATTTCATCGAACGGATGATCGAAGTTCTGGCGATCGAGTTGAACATGGATGCAGCAGAGCTGCGCCGGATCAATTTCATCAGGAAAGAGCAGTTCCCCTACAAAGCCGCGTTGGGTTGGGAATACGATTCTGGCGATTACCACACCGCTTGGGACAAGGCGCTGAAGGCCGTCGACTACGAGGCTCTGCGTGCCGAGCAGGCGCAGCGGGTCGAGGATTTCAGAGCGGGTAAAACGCGCAAACTGATGGGCATCGGGCTGTCGTTCTTTACCGAGATCGTCGGCGCCGGCCCGGTCAAGAACTGCGATATTCTTGGGCTTGGCATGTTCGACAGCTGCGAAATCCGCATCCACCCGACAGGCTCCGCGATTGCGCGGCTGGGCACGATTTCGCAAGGGCAGGGCCATGCGACGACCTTTGCGCAAATCCTTGCGTCCGAGATCGGTCTGCCTGCGGACAGCATCACCATCGAAGAGGGCGACACCGACACCGCGCCATATGGCCTGGGCACCTATGGCTCCCGGTCCACTCCGGTAGCGGGTGCTGCGACAGCCATGGCCGGGCGCAAGATCCGCGCCAAGGCGCAGATGATTGCGGCCTACTTGCTCGAAGTCCATGACGACGACGTGGAATTCGACGTGGATCGCTTCGTGGTCAAAGGTGCGCCTGAGAAGTTCAAGACGATGAAGGAAATCGCCTTCGCTGCTTACAACCAGGCCATTCCGGGGATTGAGCCGGGTCTCGAAGCGGTCAGCTATTACGATCCGCCCAACATGACCTACCCGTTTGGCGCCTATGTCTGCGTGATGGACATTGATGTCGATACGGGCGTGCCGGAAATCCGCCGTTTCTATGCGCTGGATGATTGCGGCACCCGGATCAACCCGATGATCATCGAGGGGCAGATCCACGGTGGTCTGACCGAAGCCCTCGCAGTCGCGCTGGGGCAGGAGATTGCCTATGACGATATGGGCAACGTGAAGACCGGCACGTTGATGGACTTCTTCCTGCCGACTGCATGGGAGGTTCCGAACTACGAAACCGACTACACCGTGACGCCTTCGCCGCACCACCCCATTGGGGCGAAAGGTGTCGGCGAGAGCCCGCATGTGGGTGGCGTGCCGTGTTTCTCGAATGCCATTCAGGACGCCTTCCGTCCTTTCGGGAATCGGCACACGAACATGCCGCATGATCACTGGCGGATCTGGAAGACCGCCAATGAACTTGGCCTGCATGACTAAGTCGTAACGGCAGGGCGCGTTGGTTTGACAACGCGCCTTGACCACGGAGGTTTCGATGACTTGGCACTCCCTTCAATCTGCGCTGGCCGCGCACAGCTATGTCGCGTCTGACGATCTGTCGGTAGCGTTGCATCTTGCGCTCTCGCTGGGGCGCCCATTGTTGCTGGAAGGCGCGGCAGGTGTCGGCAAGACCGAGATCGCCCGCACGCTGAGCCTGACTCAGGATACGAAGTTAATCCGCCTTCAATGCTATGAAGGTCTGGACGCCTCGCAAGCGATTTACGAGTGGAACTACCAGCGCCAGCTGCTGACGATCCGCTCTGCAGCAGAAGCCGGTGAGACCGGCAAATCGGTCGAGGATCGCATCTTTTCCCGCGACTTTCTGTTGGAACGTCCCTTGCTTGCCGCGATTACTCAAGATCAGCCGCCGGTTCTTTTGATCGATGAGATCGACCGCGCGGATGAAGAGTTCGAGGCTTACCTGCTCGAGGTTTTGTCCGACTATCAAGTGTCCGTCCCCGAACTTGGTACGATCACGGCCACCTGTAAGCCTATCGTGATCCTGACATCAAACGGCACCCGCGATCTGTCCGATGCGCTGCGCCGCCGCTGCCTTTACACCTATGTCGAATATCCCGACCGCGCGACAGAGTTGGCGATCCTCAAGGCGCGCTGCCCGCGGGTCGAGGCACGATTGGCGGATCAGATCATTGGTTTCGTGCAAAAACTGCGGGAAGAGGAGCTGGAGAAGATCCCCGGCATCGCCGAAATGCTCGACTTTGCGGCAGCTCTGATGGGGCTTGGCATTGCCGACCTCACCCATGATCCGGCAGTGTTGCAATCGACGCTTACCACCCTTTTGAAAACGCAAAGCGATCAGGCGCAAATCACATCCGACGTTGCCGCGCGTATCGCAGGCAAAGCCGCATGACACGGGTCACCCGCTTTGCCGCCCGCGACCCGGGGCCCGCCGCGCGTGTCGTTGGGTTTGTGGCGCATTTGCGCGACAACGGGCTGCGTTTGGGAGTGTCCGAGGCGGATCTCAGCCTGACCGCGCTCACCCATGTAAACGCAACCTCTCCGGACGAATGCCGCCGCGTCCTGCGTGCCATCTGCACCGGATGCAAGGAAGAGGCAGAGAGGTTCGATGCCCTCTTTGACGGCTATTGGTTGGATGCGGGACGGGTAAAACAGCGCATCATCCCCAAGCCGCAAGCCACACTCAATGAGTCCGTCCATAGCTCTCGCGATGGCAGTGGCGAAGATGCCGGGTCAAGCGGCACGTCGACGACCCCCGATACCGAAGACGGCGAAGCCAACAGCGGCGGCACCGGCAAACTTATCGCGACCGAACAGCGCAACCTCAGCCGCCGTGACCTGCGAGATCTTGTTCGTTCCGAAGAGATTGCAGAGGCCGAGGCGATCGCACGCCGCATGGGCGCCGCCTTGCGCGACAAACGCTCGCGCCGCCGCATCGCTGCGCGCAAAGGCGACCGTCTGCACTTCCGCAAGACTATCCGCCGCAGCCTGTCCACTGGTGGCGAACCCCTGCGCCTGCTGCGCAAGCGCCGACCGGATCGCGCGCGCAAGATTGTGGCGTTGTGCGATGTCTCGGGTTCGATGAACGTCTATGCCCAGGTCTTCCTTGCCTTCCTCGCGGGTCTGATGCGAGCAGACAAAGAGGCCGACGCATATCTGTTCCACACGCGCCTCGTCCGGATAACCGAGGCGCTGCGCGACAAGGACACGATGCGTGCCATTGGGCGCATGTCCCTGATGGCTGACGGGTTCGGTGGAGGGTCCAAAATCGGCCCGTCCCTACAGCGCTTTGCCGACACCTATGCCAAACGCTTTGTCGATGGGCGCAGCGTTGTCCTGATCCTGTCGGACGGCTGCGATACCGAAACTCCGGACCAGCTGGATACGGCGCTGACCAAACTCAGAAAGCGCGGCTGCAAGATCATCTGGCTCAATCCTCTCAAAGGGTGGCGCGACTACGCGCCCGTCGCCGGTGGCATGGCAGCGGCCTTGCCTCACCTCGACCTGTTCAAAGCAGCCAATACACTCGATGATCTGGCCGCACTTGAAACCGAATTGGGTGCGCTATGAGCCCGGCAGAGATCCTTGACACCGATCTGGCCGACGCAGCGCAGGACTTGCGCGCGCGACAGGTGCCTTTTGCCTTTGCAACCATCGTGCGGACGGCAGGGGCAACGGCGGCAAAGCCGGGGGCCAAGGCGTTGCTGAGTGCCGACGGCACCATCGTGCATGGCTGGCTGGGCGGGGGATGCACGCGCGGCGCGGTCAAACGCGCGGCGGTCGAGGCCCTGCAAAGCGGCGTGCCGCAACTCATCTCGGTCGCACCAGAAGAACTTCTCGCCGAGAAAGGCATCGCCCCCGGCGATACCGTCGATGGCACGCACTTTGCCCGAAATGGCTGCCCGTCGCGCGGCACTGTCGATATTTTTATCGAGCCTTGCCTGCCAATGCCCGAATTGGTGATCTTGGGCACATCTCCGGTCGCCCAAGCCCTCAGCACGCTTGCTCCGCAGTTTCATTGGTCGGTTTCCGCAGCCATTGCGTCTGAGCCGGTGGACGCGCAGCAAAAATTCATCGTGATCGCGACCCAGGGGCAGGGCGACCTTGATGCGCTGAAAGCGGCGCTCGCGGTCGACGCCGCATATGTCGCCTTTGTCGGCAGCCGCCGGAAATTTGCGTCTCTTGCCGAGAAACTTCACAGCGCAGGGATCGGGCCAGAAAAGACAAGCACTGTAAACGCGCCTGCCGGGTTGGATTTGGGCGCTGTCACGCCAGAGGAAATCGCCCTCTCGATCCTGGCCCAGCTGTTGCGAGTGCGCCGCACAGAAACAGCGGTGGGGCATGAGTGATGTTGCGGCAATTCTCCTCGCCGCGGGCCCGTCTCGCCGCATGGGTGCGCGCAACAAGCTGTTGATGCCGATAGACCACAAACCCATGGTGCGACATCTGGCGGAAACTTACCTGTGCTTGTTGACGACACCGCTGACGGTTGTCACCGGACATGAAGCGGACGATGTGCGCGCCGCACTTGCCGGGTTGCCGATCGTCTTTACTCACAACGAAAACTTCGCCGAGGGTCACCGTCACGACCGTATTCATGCTGCCGCGCATAGCGAACATCAAAGACGTGGATGGACCGCACGAAGTTGAACTCAGGTCCACTAATATCGATGTCTGCGCGATCTTGAACGTGCTGGAGAGCCCAGTTGGCTGGAACGAGACCGTCGACTGGCAAGGATTGGAGCGGTCGACCGCTGTTGGGCCGGTACAAGGCTTCAAAGATGCGGCCAGCGCTGTCTAATGGCCGATCGCTCTCATATGAGGGGCATTGTTGCAGAACTCCCGCCTGAAGCGTGACTTCCCCTTTCCCCATTGATGTCATTCCACACGAACGATCTCGGCGGTGCCGAGTGCGTTGAAGCGGTTCATGAGAGC
>NZ_JBXWRD010000073.1:0-17803 GCF_059612725.1 Ruegeria sp. YKSF070
CGATCACGCCAATATCGGTGGATTCGATGGTGCCTTTACCCGCCCCGGAAACCTCGATCCGCTGCGCGTTGCTCTGCTCGAATCGGCTCGGAAGGCCTTTGGCGATAAGATCGTCAGCGTTCTGATAGTCGATATCGCCCGTCAGGATTCTTACTGAGCGGAGCTGAACCTCAGCCCCCATCGGCCCAAACCGGCCACCAATATTCCACAGCCAGGCGGGGCATCACCGCATCAGCATCGTCCAGCGTGATTTATCGCAGTGCGGCGTCGCGACAAAGCGCGTCGAGTTGTGCCTTGCGGCGGGCTTTGACACGGGCGGACTTTTCGTCCTGCGCAATTTGCGCGATGGCCTGCTTGCGACCAAAAGCACGTTTCAACGCGTCCATCATCAACAACCGCTTGGCCCTTGCGCGCGCCAGTTCCGAGTTGAGCTGGCGGCGGGTCCGGCTCTCCCAACCCTGCCACAGGATGTCAGCACCAACCGAACGATAGCCATGATCGGCCGTTCCCTCGGCGCGGATGCGGAGGACCTGGTCGTCAAGCCTGGCAATCTGGGCCGTAATCCGCGCCTCTTCCTCCAGCACCGCGCGGATCCGCTCGTATTCGCGCAGATAGAGCGCCTCTCCCACGCGTGTCATCTGGTCCAGCACCGACTGTCTCACCATGCCCTCCCCTTGGCCCGTTTGCGCATCGCCTCGGCAAAGCGGATCGCGGCTGCGACCGGGCGATAATGCTCCTCGGAAATCTCCTGCCCGATCTCGACACCGGCATGCAGCGCCCGCGCTGTGGGCGGATCAGAATGGATCGGCACCCCGGCCTCGGCCGCGCTGCGGCGGATCGCAGCCGCAACCTCGTCAACTCCCTTGGCCACGCATATCGGCGCCGCGCCGGGCAGGCGCGACCATTTCAGTGCAACGGCGTAATGGGTCGGATTGACGATCACCACATCGGCGCCCGGCACATCCGCCAGCATCTGGTTCATCGCGATTTCCTGACCCTTCTGGCGTCGCTTCTGCTTCATATGCGGATCGCCCTCGGCATCCTTGGTCTCGTCCATCAGCTCCTTGCGGGACATCATGTTCTTACGGATATGCTCGGCATGCTGCCACAGATAGTCGATGGCGCCGATCACTAGCGCCACCGTGGCCACTAGGAACATGAACCGCATCAACAGCCGCGCCATCAGCAGCACTGACTGGCGCACCTCCATCCCTGCGGACGAGACGATGTCGGACAGGTTCAGCTTGATGAAGAAGCCCAGACAGACCGAATAGAGCAGCAATTTGACAAAGCTCTTGGCAAACTCGAACAGGCCGCCGCGCCCGAACTTGTTCTTGGCGTTCTGCAGGATCGAAATGCGCGAGATCTTGGGCACCAGCTTGCTCGGGGCCATGACAAAGGCGCGCTGGGCCACAACCGACAGGATCACCGCCGCCGCCGGGACCAGGAACCAGGGCAGGATCGCCGCCCCCACCGTTCCCATCAGCCCGCCGACCGGCCCACCAGCACGCCCCTCGAAGACAAGGCGCGACAGGCCATCTGCCTGGCCGATCAGCACCTTAAGCGCGGTGCCCAGCTTGGTCACGCTCGCCGCGCCCAGCGCTGACAGTGCCAGCAACAAACCGGCATAAGCCGCCACCACCGACAGGTCGGCGGATTTGGCAACCTCTCCCTTTTCCCGCGCTTTCTGGAGCTTTTGCGGGGTCGGATCGAATGACTTGTCGCTGTCGTCGTCCTGTCCGCTCATGGGCGTGCCCCGACCGGATCCTGGAAGAAACTCCACAGCGCATCGAGCCAGACCGACAGCAGAAGCGGTGTGCCGACAAGAAGCAGCGCCATACCACCAAGTGTGATCACGGGCGCCCCGACAAAGGCGACCATAAGCTGTGGCATCGCCCGGTTAATGGCCCCCAGCGTCAGGTTATAGATCAGCGAGGCGATCACAAACGGCGCCGCCAGCCCGAAGGCCAGCGCGAACATGCGTCCGACCTGGGCGACACCCCATTGGCTCAGATCGCCGGGATGGGGCAGCTCGCCGATCGGAAAGATCGAGTAGGAGTGGATCAGGAATTCGGCCACGCGCACATGCAGGCCCGACATCACCGCCAGCGCCAGCCCCCCCATCATCAGCAGATGCCCCATGGCGGGCGTCGGCTCGGCCACTGCATTGCCCAGAAGCTGCGACAGCGATGTGGCCTGCGCCGCGATCATACCCGCCACCTGCAAGGCCATTGCAAACAGCCGGATACCCAGCCCCATGACCAGCCCAGCCAATACCTCGGTTCCGGCAAGTGCTGTGAATTGCAGGACATTTGTGACCTCGGGGGCAGCCGGCGCAGCCGGGGCCACGATCACGGCAAAGGCGGCGGCAACCCCCAGCCTCACCCGAATCGGGATCGATTGTTCGCCAAAGGCGGGCAGGACCGAGACCAGGGCGGAAACCCGGAGGAACACGGCAAAGACCTGCCACAGCTCGCCCGAGATCAGCGCCAGCAATTCGGGCGGCAGCGCGATCATGCGGGTACCTGTCCAACCAGCGCCGGGCGCGCTTCCATACCGATTTCCTCGAAAGAGAGGACCGGGTTCGAAATGCCGCGCGCCCGCAGGATGGTGCGCAGGAACCGGCGGCGGCGGGTCGAAGTCACCAGCGCCGCGAATATCCCCTGCCCCGCCGTCTGCGACAGGCGTTTGGCAACGCCATCGGCCAGCTTGTTGAAAAGATCGGGCGGAAGCGCGATATCGAGGCCACCGCCGGCACCATCGACCTGATAGGTGGCAAAGGCCTCCTCCCATTCCGGCGCCAGCTGAACCAGCGGTATCGACCCGTCGGCCCGCTTCATCTCGGCCACTAGTTGAAAGCCCAGCCGCTGGCGCACATGTTCGCAGATCGCCTCGGGCTGGGTGGTGGCCAGCCGCGCCTCAGCCACCGCTTCGAGGATCAGGGGCATGTTTCGGATCGACACGCGTTCCTCGAGCAGCAGGCGCAGAACGGCGTGCAGCGTGTCGATGGGCACCTTGTCGGGGATCAGCTCGTCCAAGAGTTTCTGATTGGCCTCGGACCGGACAGGATCGGACAGGCGGGTCATCTCGGAAAACAGGCGGCGCAGCGATTTCAGCGTCAGCAGGCGGGCAAAGTTCTGTTTGATCACTTCCAGCAGATGGGTGGCCAATATCTCGGGCGGGCTGACGATGGTCGCACCCGACAAGGCCGCCGCCTCCTGGTCCTTGGGCAGGATCCAGCGGGCAGGCGCGCCATAGACCGGCTCGGTCACGTCCTCGCCCGCGGGCAGCGTGTCGGGATGATCGGTCATCAACGCCAGCACCAGATCGGGGTGCAGCACGCCGCGTACCTGCTCGACCCCCTGCACCTTGATCACATAGGTGCCCTGGGGCAGTTCGGCCTGATCGGTGAGGCGGATATCTGGCAGGATCAGCCCATAGATCGAAGCCACGTGCGTTCGCATATTGGCGATGCGAGCGTCCAGCCCGGTGCCCGGATCCAACGCCATACCCACCAGATCGGGGGCGAATTCCAGGTGCACATCGTCAAGATCGAGGATGTCGCCGATCCCCTGACGCGCTACCGGGGTCTGCTCCTCGGTGATCCGTGCGGCGCTGTCGGCCTCCTGCTTCTGCTTCAGGCGCATCCTCCAGGCGGCATATCCCAGAACCACACCGCCCGAGATGAAGGGCAGGAACGGCAGGCCGGGCACTAGCGCGAACAGAACCATCAACAGCGCCACCGTGGCCAGCGCCGCCGGATGTTTGCCCAGCTGTGCAAACAGCGCATTGTCGGTGGCGCCCTGGGTGCCGCCGCGCGCCAGCAGCAACGCAGAGGCGATCGAGATGATCACGGCCGGAATCTGCGAAACCAAGCCGTCGCCCACGGTGAGGATGGCATAGGTCTCGAACGCGGCGCTCATCGGCATGCCGTGGACGATGACGCCCATGATCAGGCCCATGATCAGGTTCAGCAGGGTGATCAGCAGCCCGGCGATGGCGTCGCCCTTGACGAATTTCGACGCACCGTCGAGCGAGCCAAAGAAGGTGGTTTCCTGCTGCTCCAGCTCTCGCCTCGCCTTGGCCTCCTGATGGTCGATGGCGCCTGCGGACATGTCGCTGTCGATGGCCAGCTGTTTGCCCGGCATGCCGTCCAGTGCAAAGCGCGCGCCAACCTCGGCCATGCGGGCGGCGCCCTTGGTGATCACCATGAAGTTGACGATCAGGAGAACGCCAAAGACCACCAACCCCAGAAACACGCTGCCGCCCATCACGAACTGGGCAAACCCCTCGATCACGTCGCCGGCGGCGTTCGGCCCGGTATGGCCCTGACCGATGATCAGCTTGGTCGAGGAGACGTTCAGCGACAGTCGCAGCATCAGCGAGGCGAGCAGGATCGTTGGAAAGGCCGAGAAATCGAGCGGTCGCTCGATGAACAGGGTCAGGGTAAAGATCAGGATCGCCAGCGCGAACGAGGCGGCGAGGCCGATATCCAGCACCCAGGCTGGCATCGGCAGGATCATCATCACGATGATCGCCATCAGGGCAAGCGCCAGCAGGACCGTTGGACTAAACAGCGTTTCGGTGGAAAGCTTGGGCACGGCGCGATCCTAGTTGAACGAGATGAAGGGGCTGGCGCCCGATCCGGTTGCAAACAGCGATCCCAGCCGGGCCGGGCCGGGCGGCACCGCTTGCCGTGCAAACAGCGGCTGCGCACCTCCGGTATCGGGCGTGCGCCGCGGGTTCGGCAGTGGCCCCTCGCCCAGCGCCGCGCGGGTCCGGTCGAACCGCGAGGCATAGGCATCGGCCAGGGATTGCGTGCGCGAGTGATACGCCCCCGCCGCCGCCGACCAGGACCCCAGTTCACCAAACAGGTCGTTCAGGAACCGGGCGGCATAATCGGCGTTCCGCTCGGGGTCGAACATCTCTTCGATCGAGGAGAACCCCTGGCTGTGCCAGCGGTAATTGATCTGGAAACAGCCCACGTCGAAGCTGCGGGCGCCGGATTTAAACCGTTCGAACACGAATTTGCGCGCCGCGAATTCGGTTGGAAACCAATGGCCGGTTCCCTCCATGTTCACGGTCCAAGGCCAGGGTGCAAGTTGCCCGTCACTGCGGCGCCCGGTTTCGACCCGGGTGATCGCGCGCAGCACGTCGAGCGGCACGCCGTGCCGGTTGGCGGCGCTACGCGCAGCCTGATCGCACAGCGACGACACCCCGGGATCGAGCTTTGCCACTGCCGGTGCCGCCGCAAACAGAACAGAGAGCCACACAAACGCGGCAAAGCGGGTAATCAGGTTAAAGGGCATTCTGCCTGTCCGGGGATTCTTCCAGTTCCCCAGAGGCTATCGCCCGCCAAGTTTACATCTGGTTAGCAGCAGCCCGCCATTTGGCCGCGTGCCGCGAAAGGAAGCGATCGACATCGGTCTGTTCAGGCCTGACGCCGGTAAATACCTCGACATAGTCGGGCATGTTGGCGATGCGGATATCGGGATGTTCCTCGATCTGCATCGAGATATAGCCAACCTGGGTATACATCACGGTCAGAGAGCGCACCCGGGCCTGATTCTCGGGGTAACCAAAGCGCAGGAACATGCCGGCCACCGCGTCCTGACGGGCCTGATCGGCCTGGTCCAGACGCTGATGCAGGGCAGGATCGTTGCGCGCCCAGTTGCGAATCGCCAGATCCAACCGCGCATCAAACAGACCGTCATCCAGCCAGCAATCGAACAGGTTGAACATCGCCTCGACGATGCTTTCGGCATAGGCCTCGGCGCGGGCTACCAGATTGCCGGTGTTCTTTTCTTCCCAGCGCTGGATCATTGCCTCGAGCAAGGTCTCGCGATCCTTGAAATACCAATAGAACCCGGTGCGCGAGACGCCCAGTTTTTGCGCCAGGGGCATGATCTTGACCGCCTCGACCCCGCTGTCGGTCAGCAACTCATAGGCCGCGTCCAGCCAGGCGCTCTCAGATCCGGTGGGTTTGGGTGCCAGTGACATGCCTGTTGAGGTAGCAGTATTGACACACCTGCACAAGTATCTTGACACATGTGTCAAGTGTCGGCCAAGAATATCCATCCAACCCGATTTCGGCAGGTAGTTTCACATGAGCGAACAGACATCCCTTCGGTCCCGCCGGTCCCGCCGCGCCTCTGGCAAGGCAGGCCGCTCCGCCGAGCCCGGCCAGAACCTGCACCTGCGCGTGCCCTACATCACCCGCAAGATCCCGACCTACGATCTGCTGGGCGAGGAGTCGCTGGACAAGATCGAGGCCACCGCCGACCGTATCCTGGCCGAGATCGGGATAGAACTGCGCGACGACGCCGAGGCGATGCGGCTCTACAAACGGGCCGGGGCCCAGGTCACCGAGTTGCGGGCCGATGCCTGGAATGTCAGGTTCGAGCCTGGGATGCTGCGCGAGATCCTGAAAACCGCGCCTGCACGTTTTACCCAGCATGCGCGCAACCCGGCCAACACGGTCGAAATCGGCGGCGACGCGATGGTATTCGCGCCTGCCTATGGCTCGCCCTTCGTGATGGACATGGACAATGGCCGCCGCTACGGCACCATCCAGGACTTCCAGAATCTGATCAAGCTGGGCCAGTCCTCGCCCTGGCTGCACCATTCCGGCGGCACCATCTGCGAGCCGACGGATATCCCGGTGAACAAGCGGCATCTGGACATGGTCTATTCCCACATGCGTTATTCCGACCGCGCCTTTCTGGGCTCGATCACCGCGCCCGAACGCGCCGCCGACAGTATCGAGATGTGCCGCATCCTGTTCGGCGCGGATTTCGTCGACCGGAACTGCGTGATCATGGGCAATTTCAACACCACCTCGCCACTGGTGATCGACGGCGTCACCGCCTCGGGCATCCGGACCTATGCGGCGGCGGGGCAGGGCTCGATCCACCTGCCGTTTCTCCTGGGGGGCGCGGTGTCGCCGCTGACCATGGCGGGCGCCGTGGCGCAGTGTCTGGCCGAATCCATGGCCTCCTGCGCCATCGCCCAGCTGACCCGCCCCGGCGCGCCGGCCATTCTGGCCGGGTTCCTTTCATCAATGAGCCTGCGCTCGGGCAGCCCCACCTTCGGCACGCCGGAACCGGCGCTGGGTTCTCTGGTAATGGGCCAACTGGCCCGCCGCCTGAACATGCCTCTGCGCTGTGCCGGCAATTTCTCGACCTCCAAGGCGCCCGACGGGCAGGCCATGCAGCAGGCGATGATGTCGATGATGTCGGCGGTGCAGGGCGGTGCCAACTACATCCTGCATTCCGCCGGTTTCGTCGACGGGCTGCTCAGCATGTCCTACGAGAAATTCGTGATGGACACCGACATGTGCGGCGCGCTGCATTCCTATCTGGCCGGGATCGAGGTGAACGAGGATACCCTCGGTTTCGACGCGCTGGCTCAGAACGGCCCGGGCGAGCATATGTTCGGCACCGACCACACCCTGCGCCATTATGAAACCGCCTATTGGGACAGCGGGCTGAACGACGACCAGACCCACGAGACCTGGTTCGAACAGGGCAGCGCCGATTATGCGATCCGCGCCAACAAACGCTGGAAGGATATCCTGAACACCTACGAGGCACCGGTGATGGACGACGCCACCGACGAAGCATTGCGCGATTTCATCGACTGCAAGAAAGCATCCATGCCCGACGCCTGGTATTGAGGACATATCATGAGCCGTGATCCGCTGCTGCAGCCTTTTCAGCTGAAACACCTGACCCTGAAGAACCGGATCATGACCACCGCGCATGAACCGGCCTATCCCGAAGACGGCATGCCGAAACAGCGCTATGCGGCCTATCACGCCGAACGCGCACGCGCGGGCGTGGCGCTGGCGATGACCGCCGGATCAGCGGCGGTATCGCGCGACAGCCCGCCGGTCTTTAACAACATCCTCGCCTACAAGGACGAGGTGGTGCCGTGGATCCGGCAACTGACCGATGCCTGCCACGACCATGGCTGTGCCGTGATGATCCAGTTGACCCATCTGGGCCGCCGCACCGGCTGGAACAAGGGCGAGTGGTTACCCTCGGTCAGCTCGTCCCGGCACCGCGAACCGGCACACCGCGCGTTTCCGAAACTGGCCGAGGACTGGGATATCGCCCGTATCATCTCGGATTTCGCCGATGCCGCCGAACGGATGAAAGAGGGCGGCATGGACGGGATCGAGTTGCAGGTCTATGGCCACCTGCTGGATCAGTTCTGGTCACCGCTGACCAACGATCTGGACGGGCCTTATGGCGGCCAGACCCTGGAAAGCCGGATGAAGATGCCGCTGGACGTGTTGCGCGCGGTGCGAGCACGGGTTGGCGATGATTTCATCGTTGGCCTGCGCTATACCGCCGACGAGGCGGCAGAGGGCGGTATCGGCCCCGAAGAGGGGATCGAGATCTCGAAAAGGCTTGCCGATACCGGCATGGTCGATTTCCTGAACGTGATCCGGGGCCGCATCCACACCGATCCGGCGATGACCGACGTGATCCCGGTGCAGGGCATGAAAAGCGCCCCGCATCTGGATTTCGCGGGCGAGGTGAAAAAGGCCACCGGCATGCCGACCTTTCACGCCGCGCGTATCCCCGATGTGGCGACCGCGCGTCACGCGGTCGCTTCGGGGCTGCTCGACATGGTGGGCATGACCCGTGCGCACATGGCCGACCCCCATATCGTGCAGAAGATCGTCGAGGGGCGCGAGGACGACATTCGCCCCTGTGTCGGCGCCACCTATTGCCTCGACCGTATCTATCAAGCGGGCGAGGCGCTGTGCATCCACAACCCGGCCACCGGTCGCGAATTGACCATGCCGCATACGATTGCCCGCGCCGAAACGCCCAAACGCGTGGTTGTCGTTGGCGCCGGTCCAGCAGGGCTCGAGGCCGCCCGTGTCGCCGCCGAACGTGGTCACCATGTCACCGTGTTCGAGGCCCAGCCCGATCCCGGCGGCCAGGTCCGCCTGACCGCGCAGAACCCGCGCCGGCGCGAGATGATCGGGATCATCGACTGGCGCATGGCCCAATGCGCCGCCCGCGATGTCGAGTTCCGCTTCAACACCTGGGCCGAGGCGGCGGATGTAACCGCGCTGAACCCCGATGTGGTGATCATCGCCACCGGCGGTCTGCCCAATACCGAACTGTTTGAGACCGGACGCGAGAATAATCTGGTGGTCAGTGCCTGGGACCTGATCTCGGGCGATGTGAAACCGGCGCAGAATGTTCTGATCTATGACGAGAGCGGTGACCACCCGGCGCTGATGGCGGCCGAGGTAGCTGCCAATGCCGGTGCAAAGGTCGAGGTGATGACCCCAGACCGCATGTTCGCGCCCGACATCATGGGCATGAACCTGGTGCCGTATATGCGCGCACTTCAGGACAAGGATACCACCTTTACGGTGACTCGCCGCCTGTTGGACGTAACCCGCGACGGCAACCAGCTGCGCGCCAAGATCGGCACTGATTACAGCAGCTTCACCAGCGACAAGACCTATGATCAGGTGGTGGTCAACTATGGCACCATGCCGAATGCCGATCTCTATTTCGATCTCAAGCCTCTGTCCCGCAACGGGGGCGAGATCGACTATGACGCGCTGATCGCAGGCACCCCGCAGAGGGTCGAAACCAACAACGACGGCGCATTCCAGCTGTACCGCATCGGCGACGCGGTCAGCGCGCGCAACACTCATGCGGCAATCTATGATGCGCTGAGGTTGGTGAAGGATATCTGAGATGAAAATCGGCGTGATCGGAACAGGCATTATCACAACTGCCATGGTGCGCGGCATCGCGGGCGACGGGCATGACATCACCGTGTCCGAACGCAGCGCCGCCAACGCGCGGGCGCTCGTGTCAGAGTTCGAAAACGTCTCCAGCGCCGACAACCAGACGGTGGTTGACCGCAGCGAGGTGGTGTTCCTGGGCCTGCTGGCCGAGGTCGCGCCGGAAATCCTTGGGCAACTCTCCTTCCGCCCTGATCAGCGCGTGATCACCCTGATGGCCGGCGCCTCGCTGGAAGAGGCCGGTGCCATGGTCGCGCCGGCCCGCGCGGTGGCCATCATGATGCCCTTCCCCGGCATCGCCCGCGGCGGTTCCCCGATCATCATGCAGGGTGATGCAGGCCTGGTCGAAGAAATCTTCGCTCCGCGCAACCAGGTATTCACGACCGAAAACGCCGAAGAGATGAACGCCTATCTCTGCGCCCAGGCAGTACTGTCCCCCGCCACGCGTATGGTCGGCGATGCCGCTGCATGGCTGGCCCCCCGCGTATCAGATCCAACCCAGGGCGAGGCCTTCCTGCGCGCACTGGTGGCCTCCAGCCTCGCCGCGTCAGACACTTCCACCCTGATCACAGCGCTGAACGCACCGGGTGGCTACAACCAGCGTCTGCGGCTGCACATGGAAGAGGCCGGCATGAGCGCGGACCTGGCGGCCGGACTCGACCAGCTGGAAGGTAAATCGTGAGCCTCAAGCACGTCTTCACCCCCGCCCAACTGCGCCACAAGATCCTGAAGAACCGCATCGTCTTTGGCGCCCACACCACCAACATGGCCCGCGACGGCCTGCCCGGCGACCAGCATCTGGCCTATTACGAGGAACGCGCCATGGGCGGCGCCGCGATGATCGTGGTCGAGCCGATGCCGGTCCATGCCGCCGCCGTTCTGACGCGCGGCAACTTCCGTCATTCCAGCGATGACGTCATCCCGCATTTCGCCCGCATCACCCAGGCCTGCAAGACGCATGGCACGGTGATGATCCAGCAGCTCTATCATGTCGGCGCGCATGGCGACTGGGACAACTCCTGGCACGCCAACTGGTCGCCCTCGGGCGGGCCCAGCTATCACGACAACGATGGCAGCCACGCCATGACCGAAGACGAGATCGAGGAAACCATTCAGGGCTTCGTCGATGCCGCCATCCGGTGCCAGAAATCCGGCTTCGACGGGGTCGAGGTCTGGGCCGCCTATCACTGCCTGCTTGACCAGTTCTGGACGCCGTTTTCCAATCAGCGCACCGACCAGTGGGGCGGCTCCCTTGAAAACCGCACCCGGCTCTCGCGCGAAATCATGGCGCGCATCCGGGCCGTCTGCGGCCCCGATTTCATCATCGGCCTCTCGGTGAACGACGATTCCGACAAGCCCGTGTGCCTCAGCCATGACGAAATGGTCGAGATCGTGGCGCTGCATGACGCCCAAGGATTGATGGACTATGTCACCGTCGGTTCGGGCAGCTATTTCGACTTCTACAAGCTCCTGCCGAGCTTTCAGTATGCCGAAAACCTCGGCGCCGATCTGGCCGAGCGGCTGAAACAAGCGAACCTGACCGCGCTGGTCACCGCCGAGGCCAATATCCGTACGCCCGACAACGCCAATACGGTGCTAGGGGCAGGACGGGCCGATCTGGTGTCGATCGTGCGCGGCCAGATCGCTGACCCGCATCTGGTGGCCAAGGCCGAACGCGGCGCGGCCGAGGACATTCGCGGCTGCCTCTCGTGCAACCAGCAATGCTGGGGCCGGCGCGGTCGCGATTACTATATCTCTTGCCTGGTGAACCCCTCGGCCGGGCATGAATATCTCTGGGGCGGCGACCGGTTCACGCCTGCACAGACCCCCAAAACCGTGCTGGTGGTCGGCGGCGGCCCTGCCGGGCTGGAATGCGCCCGGGTCGCCGCCGAACGCGGGCATCGTGTAATCCTTGCTGAGGCGGGGCCGGAACTGGGCGGACAATTCCGGCTGGCCGGGCTGCAACCGCGCCGGGCGCAGATCACCGACCTTATCGGCTGGTACGAACGCCAACTGCGCCAGCTCCAAGTGGAGATCCGATACAACAGCTATCTGGATGTCGAGGATGTCGCCGCCATCGGCGCCGACCGCGTGGTGCTGGCCACCGGGTCCACCCCACCCGAAACAGGGTTTCAAAAGGCTCTGCCGCATGTGGCCCACCTGCCCGGGATCGAACGCGGGCAGGTCTGGTCGATCCACGACGTGATGACCCGCACCGCGCGGCTAGGGAAACATGTCGTTCTGCTGGACGAGGGCGGCAACTGGCGCGGCATCGGCACCGCTTGGCATCTGGCGGAAAAGGGCCACAAGGTCACGCTTGTCACCTCCGACGCCATGGTCGGGCGCGAACTGGCGCGCTCGGCCACCGACTTTCCGGCCCGCGCCACGTTGGCGGGGCTGGGGGTGCGGTTCGTCACCGAAAGCGCGCTGACAAGGTGGAGCGACTCAGGCGCAGAGGTGATGTCGCTTCTCACCGGCCAGTCCGAAATCATCGCTGCAGACAGTCTGGTACTGGCTACCGCCAACACGCCTGAAACAGCTCTGGCGCAAAAGTTGCGGGAGATGGGGATCGAGGCCACCAGCATCGGCGATGCCGCCGCGCCGCGACTGGCCGCCGCCGCCATCCACGAGGGGCGCAAGACCGGACTGACGCTTTAGCGCCTCGTGGCCTCAGCCCGCGTCGCCTCCAGTTCCGTTTTTAACCGCTCCAGCATGATGCCCCGGCGCAGCGGCCATTCGGCGGCGCTGGTGGTCTCGATCTCTTGCAGCAACGCATGCAGATCGGCCCGCCCCAGTATCGCGGCAGAGCCAGCCTGTTCATGCACGCGCGCCTTCAGTGCATCAGACAGCTCCCCATGGGTCAGATCATCGGATATGCCACACAGCGTATCGACCATTTCCAATAGATAACCACGATAGCGCACTTCTCCGAACCGGCTGATGAAATCTTGTGAGACCGAAGGATCGGCGACCTGTGCCGTCGCCAACACGGGGAGCGCGCTGCCCAATGCTTTTTCCAACTGAGCCATCGAGATGGGCTTGGCCAGAAACCGGTCAAATCCCGTGGCAACGAAACGCTCCTTGTCCTCTTCCCGCGCATGGGCGGTAATCGCGATCGCGGGCGCGCTCGACGAAGGGCCCTGTTGCGCGCGGATTTCATGCAGGGTTTCCAGGCCATCCTTGCCCGGCATGCTGATATCCACAAGCAGCAGATCATACCGACGCTTTGCAGCGGTAGAGACCCCCTCGAACCCGTTCCGGGCAAGCACAACCTCACATCCGAAATCCTGCAACATGTCCTGAAGCAGCATCCGGTTTATGTCGTTGTCTTCGATAACCAATACCCGCTTGCCAGCAAGCGAGCGCGGAACACGCGCGCCCTTCTCGCTTTCGGTCACATCCTCTGCCATGTCGCCCGGCCCCAGCGGCAGGCGGATCAGGAACAGACTGCCCTCGTTCTCGATACTCTCGACCTCGATCTCACCTCCCATCGCCCACACCAGCCGCCGGGTGATGCTCAGGCCCAGCCCGGTGCCGGGGTTCTCTCGGTCATAGGCGGTATCGATGGTAACGAACTCGTCGAATATCCGCTCGAGATCCCGAGCTGGAATGCCGATCCCGGTATCCGATATTCGAAACTCGACCTGACGACCGTCTGCAAGCCGTTCGACCTCAAGTGTGATCTCGCCGTCCCGTGTGAATTTGATCGCGTTGCCTAGAAGATTGATCAGCGCCTGTTGCAGAGCGATACGGTTGCCCAGCACGATTCCCGGATCATCGCCGATCAGATCCGCACGCAGCCGGTTGCCGCACTCCTCTGCCGCCGCAATCAGGCTTTCGGCGAGGCGCTGGACCATGGGCATCAGGGCGAACGGCTCCTTGGGGAAATCGATCATCCCGGATTCCAACCGCGACAGCTCCAGGACGCGGTTGACCTGAGTCAGCAGCAATTCGCCCGAAACCCGGATTGCACGCGCAAGGCGCAGCTGTTTGGGCGACAGTTGGTCCCGCTCGATAAGATCCAGAGAGCCGAGAATGCCGTTCAGCGGGGTACGCATCTCGTGGCTCATCACCGTCAATAGTTGCGCCTTGGCCTGGGCGCCCGCCTGCGCGGTGTCGCGGGCCTCGCGCAGCTCGTCCTCGGTTCTGAGCCGGTTGGTGATGTCTCGCAGGAACGAGACAAAAACAAGCTGATCGCTGGTCTCGGCCAGCGAAATTGACAGTTCGACCGGAAACACCTCTCCCGATTTGCGCATCCCCTCCAGACGCAGATGGCCCCTGCCCACCACACGGCTAGTGCCATGTTCACGAAAGCGCCGCATCCCGTCGTCGTGGCGCGCGCGGTATTCCGGCGGGATGATCAGATCGGCCATGGGCTGGCCAAGTACCTCACTTTGGGCATAGCCGAACATCGCCTCGGCACCGCCGTTGAATTCGATGATGCGGCCATCGGTATCGACCACCAGCACAGCATCGAGAGAAGATTGCACAGCAGCCTCGAAACGAGATTTGACCGCGTCCTTTTCCGCCGAGACGATCTGGCTGCTCCGATAGAGCCTCAGCAGAAACAGCGCGACGATCGTCAACGCGACCAGCAACACCAGAACCGACAACGCCAGACGCTTGAGGGTCTCCGAGACCTTGGCACGCTGAATATCCGCCGCCCGGGCAGAGGTATTGACGATCGTCAGCGCCAGGTCCCGCAATTCCGGCGACACCTGTTCGACAAGACGCAGCAGTTCCGGCAATCGTTCGGCCAGGTCCTGCTCGGACCCATCGACAATTGGCAGCGTCGCGTCCAGAAACAACCTGACCGACATAAGCCTCTGCTGGACTTCGGGTATCGCGCGCGCCTCAGCATATAGCGCCCCGTGTAACACGATCTGGGTGCGGCTGTAGAAGATGTCGAATCGGGTTCGCAATTGCTGAAGGTCGGTCGCGCCGCCGTCTTGCGCCTTGAAGGCCGCGCCTTGAAGACGCAGCAGTTCAACTTCCAGCTGCGACATGTTCCAGCGGATATCATCGGTCGCGGCAGTCGACAGGGACTCGAGCCGCACCATCGCCTCGCGCCCGAGAAGCGCCGAATAGACGATCAGCACCAACACAAGTGCAAGCCAGAAGCCGGTCCTTAACCGACGACGAAACGAACTGATCAATCCTGTGGCGATCTCGGTACCCCGGTGCTGGCTATTTTGGCACCTCCAGCCGGATCAGCTGCCAGATGCTACGGGCATAGTATTCTTCGGTGTTATAGACCGGATTGTCATCATAGGGATACACGACCCACAATGGCCCCTTGTCACGGATCGACATCTGCTCGCCATTGTGCAGATAGGCCACCACCGGGCCGGGTTTGGTCGCATCCGTGGTTGGAATGTCGATCAGGTAATCGTTAACCGCGATCGCGGTAATCATGCCATCAGCGGCGCCGACATGATCGAGCAGGTCGCGCAAGGCAACACCGCGAAACACTTGCTCACCTTCGGTCCAGATCGTGGTTGTGCGGATTTCGCTGACCGGCAGCGCCGTCAGGTCGTCAATGTCGAGGCTGATGACAGACCCATCGGTTCCGGTAACAGAGAGAAGCTCTTCACCAGCTTCTGCACCATGCCCAAAAGGCGCAAAAAACGTTCCCGCCACCAAGATCAGTGCCAATGCGACAGATTTCATGCCAACCTCCTAGAAAATCGTTACCAGTCGCCAGCCTATGTCAGTCCGATACCTTCGGAACACAACGCTTAGGGGTAGCGGTGTAGACTTTCGTATAGGTATAACCCTAATTTGAGCAGATTAGTTTAACCCAAGCGAGAGTGCTTTTCTTGACCCACAACCATGGCGCAATGCGCTCTATCACACGGTCAGTGCCCTTTGCCCGGATCACTAACGACAAGAGCGGCAGACATGCAGCCAATAGGAGAGGTATTTTCCCCTGTTCCACTCTGGCAGCCCCGCCCGCACGCGGCTAAGATATTGCCGTTACATTACGTAGAAATTGGGACACTCATGCGCATTCTTCTGGCGGACGATCACGCCCTCGTTCGGGATACAATCTCGGTCTATCTCAAGGCAGAAGGCGAGGCCGAAGTCGTGACGGCGCCCGATTTCAATTCCGCAATGGAAACAATCAGGCACGATGGGCCCTTCGACCTGATCCTGCTCGATTTCAACATGCCCGGCATGAACGGGCTGGAGGGGTTGCGCCTGGCAATTCGACAGGCCCCCAAAACACCGGTGGCGCTGCTTAGCGGGACCGCTCCCAATCGGATCGCACAAGAGGCGGTGGATGCTGGCGCAGCAGGGTTTGTTCCCAAATCGATGGCGGCAAAAAGCCTTTTGAACGCGGTTCGCTTCATGGTGGCGGGTGAGATCTTTGTACCAAGCACTGTTCTGCTCGCCACTGATGAGCCGACGAGTGATAGCCTGAACGCCACTCTCAGCCAGCGTGAGAAACAAGTCCTAAGCGGGCTCTGCCGGGGCATGCCGAACAAAGAGATTGCCCGCGAACTCGACTTGCAGGAGGTCACGATCAAGCTGCATGTCCGAACCTTGTGCAAGAAACTGAACGCCAAGAATCGCACCCAAGCCGCGATGATTGCCCGGGATGCAGGATTCGAATAGCTGTGATCCAGGCCTACCCGGGATCGGCCGCAACCCGGCGACGCAACCATATAGGGCGTCCCGCAATATTCAGGAACAGGATCGATACGGCGATGCCGCCCAGGGCGGGGACATGCTGAACCCACCATAGACCGGGATGATCCGCGACAAAGGCGGTCGCCGTACTGCGCATTCCTTCGAGAGCAATCAATCCGGCGAAGGCGGCTACCAGCTGTGGCCAGAGACCAAAGCGCGAGAAAGTACCCAGCATCAGGGTGGAGAATCCGATCAGGACAACCGCCACGCTGACACCCACCCAGGACAGTCGCTCCTGTATTTCCTCGGCGATCTCGCCTCTTGAATAGGTCTCGGCCAGTTTGCTCCCGCCTAGCGCAGCCGCAAGTGCCAAGGTCGGCATGCCTCGAATATCCTGCCGCCGTTCAGTATCCCGCTTGGCCAATGCCGAGATGTCGTACGAAAAATCACGAAACACTGTGGTCGACAGGGTCTTGCGCGCGGCTTCCATCTGCAAAGCGGTACCTTCGACCATCACCAGTGCGATCTGCTCGCCATTGCGGGCCAGAAACGCCTTGGAGCTTGTATAGGTCACCACGCGATCGGGCACACGGCGATCGGACAGATAGACGTCGTTGAGCGTTCCGTCCCGATCGATCTTGCCAATATAGACGGTGACGCCCTTCACCGGATGCATGAACTGCCCGTCATTGAGGAGTTGCGCGGTCATATCACCGGCAACCTCGGCCTGCCGCGCCTCGAGCCGAAGCATCGCAGCGGGGCGCAGATAAAGCGTGATCGTGGCCAACATTGCAGCACAGATAAGCCCGAATAAAATCACCGGTCGTGCCAGCCGGAACGGGCTGCTGCCGGTTGCCAGCATCACAGTCATCTCACTCTCGCGGTTTAGACGGTTGGTGACATAGACAGTCGCGCAGAATGCCGCCATCGGCATCACGGTGCGGACCAGTGTTGGCAAGGTCAATGCCGTAAACTCGAGCGCGACCATTGCTGTCTGGCCGCTGCTGATCAACCGGTCAAACAGGCTGACCGCCTTGCTGATCCAGAATACACCCACCAGCACAAAGGCGAAAAAACCGCACAGAACCAGCATTTGGCGCAGGAAATATCCATCGAACTTTGACATGCGGGCTTTCGCGGATTGGTCTTTCGTTCGCGGCACAATAAGCTAGCGCTGCGGGATACGGAACCGCCGTTTTCTACCAGGCACGCGAGAGTGCTAAGAGAAGGTCCTTTTGGGACCCGTAGAGTCTGAAGCGCTCGTGTGTAGGTGCAAGGATCGCATTAGAGAGATGAGTATTTATTAGGTTTGGCGGTGACCTACTCTCCCGGGGCTTTAGCCCGAGTACCATTGGCGCGGAGGCACTTAACTTCCGGGTTCGGGAAGGG